>JASLCK010000256.1 GCA_030151865.1 Rhodospirillaceae bacterium
GCGGGCACCCGGTTCAAAGGTGACGATGGCGCCGCCGATCCGGGCTGGGGCGGTGCCGCTGAACGGGCTGTCTATGCGCACAGTGCCGGTGAAGTAATCGGCAGGGCCTGGGATCGATGGCAGGCTGCCGCAGCGGGTGATGTTCATGGTCGATCTGGTCCTGTTTCAAGGGGGCAGGAAACGTTCTGGCATTACTCTAGCCACTGCCTATCCATCAAATTAGATGGTAAGACTTGCATGAACTTATGAGCAGGATTCATGAATGGAACGGGGCGCGGTCAGCGATCTGTTGGTGTTTCTGGCGGTGGCGCGGGAACGCAGCTTTACCCGGGCGGCGGCCCAGTTGGGGCTGTCGCAATCGGCGCTCAGCCATATCGTGCGGGGATTGGAAACCAGACTGGGGGTGCGGCTGTTAAACCGGTCCACCCGCAGCGTATCGCCCACCCAAGCGGGGGAACGATTGCTGCAATCCCTGGGGCCAAAGTTCGAAGAAATCGATGCCGAACTGGCGGCATTGGGCGAATTTCGCGACAAACCCCGCGGGGTGATCCGCATTACCTCGGCGGAACATGCGGCGCAAACCATCTTATGGCCGAAGCTGGCGCGGTTTCTGCCGCAATACCCGGACATCCAGGTCGAAATCGTCACCGATTACGGCCTGACGGATATCGTCGCCGAACGCTATGACGCGGGTGTTCGCTTAGGCGAGCAGGTGGCCAAGGATATGATCGCGGTGCGTATCGGCCCCGATCTGCGCATGGCGGTGGTGGGTGCGCCGTCTTATCTGGCGGGCCGGACCCGACCCACTATGCCCCAGGATTTGCTGGGGCATGTCTGCATCAATCTGCGACTGCCGACCTATGGCGGGCTGCTGGTCTGGGATTTTGAGAAGGACGGCAAGGAACTGAAGGTCCATGTGGACGGCCAGTTGGTCTTCAATATCGGTTCGCAAATCCTGACCGCCGCACTGGACGGTTTCGGTTTGGCCTTTTTGCCCGAAGACATGGTGGCCGACGCGGTGGCCGATGGCCGTCTGGTGCGTGTGCTGGAAGAATGGTGTCCGCCGTTTCAGGGCTATCACCTTTATTATCCCAGCCGCCGCCAAACTTCGTCCGCCTTTGCCTTGTTGGTCGAAGCGTTGCGTCACCGGGATTGAAACGAAAGCTCAGCCCGCCTTGGCCTGCTCGGCGGTGCCGTGATCGTCGGGATCGCGCAGCACATAGCCGCGGCCCCACACGGTTTCGATATAATTGTCACCCTTGGCGGCCGCCGACAGCTTTTTGCGCAGCTTGCAGATGAAGACGTCGATGATCTTCAGCTCCGGCTCGTCAATGCCACCATACAGGTGGTTCAGAAACTGTTCCTTGGTCAGGGTCTGGCCCTTGCGCAGCGACAGCAGTTCAAGAATACCGTATTCCTTGCCGGTCAGATGCAGGGGTTCGCCCCCGACCTCGACGGTGCGGGCATCCAGATTGACGGTCAGGCGGCCGGTTTGGATGATCGATTGGCTATGGCCCTTGGACCGGCGGACAATGGCCTGAATGCGGGCCACCAACTCGGCGCGGTCGAACGGCTTGGTCAGATAATCATCGGCACCGAAGCCCAGGCCTTTGACCTTTTTGTCGGCATCCGACAGGCCCGACAGGATCAGCACCGGGGTTTGGACGCGCGCGGCCCGCAGACGGCGCAGCACTTCGTAGCCGTCCATGTCGGGCAAAACCAGATCCAAGAGGATGATGTCGTAATCATAGAGCTTGCCGATTTCCAGACCGTCTTCGCCCAGCGCGGTGCAGTCGACCACCATCCCTTCGGCCTTGAGCGTCAGTTCAAGGCTTTTCGAGGTCAGAGAGTCGTCTTCGACGATCAGCACGCGCATTGATTGCTTTCCAGGACGTGGGAAACCGGAACAGAAAAAATCTATAGCCGCGTCAAGCCGCTGGCAAGTCACCAGAAGAAGAACGAAGTTTACCAAGCTTTAAGGGGATGGCGCTAGCCTGTAGGTCGGTGGAAAAGGGTGCGAAAGTGGCTTTTCTTGTAAAATCATTAATAAGTGACCTGGAACGCGTGCAGACTGTGCGCTATTTCGGCAAGGTCGAAGGGGTGCAGGGTTTGCTGGTGGAAGCCAGCGGACTGCGTCATGCCTTGTCGGTGGGCGACCGCTGCCAGATCCTGGCCCGCGACCGTAAGGTGATGTGCGAGGCGGTTGGCTTCCGCCAGGGGCGCGCCTTGCTGATGCCTTTTACCACCCTGGACGGCGTCGGCTTGGGTTGCCGGGTCGAGGTGTCGGACGGCAATCCCGTGCTTTATCCCCATCCCGGTTGGCTGGGCCGCGTCATCAACGCCCTGGGCGAGCCGGTGGATGGTTTGGGGCCGCTGCCGGTGGGCGATGTGCCCTATCCGGTGCGGGCCATGCCGCCGTCGGCCCATTCCCGTCAGCGGGTGGCGGGCAAGATCGATCTGGGCGTGCGGGCGATGAATGCCTTTCTGACCGTCTGCCGCGGTCAGCGTATGGGTATCTTCGCCGGGTCGGGCGTCGGCAAGTCGTCGCTACTGTCGATGATGGCCAAGCATACGTCGGCGGATATTTCGGTACTGGGGCTGATCGGCGAACGTGGCCGCGAAGCCCGCGAATTCATCGAAGACGATCTGGGTCCTGAAGGCATGGCGCGCAGCGTCGTGGTGGTGGCGACTTCGGACGAATCGGCCTTGCTGCGGCGTCAGGCGGCTTATACCACCCTGGCGGTGTCCGAATATTTCCGCGATCTCAAGCGCGATGTGCTGTGCCTGATGGACTCGGTCACCCGCTTTGCCATGGCGCAACGCGAGATCAGCCTGTCGGTGGGTGAACCGCCCGCCAGCAAGGGCTATACCCCCACCGTCTTCGCCGAACTGCCGCGCCTGTTGGAACGTGCCGGTCCGGGGGCGGAAGGGCAGGGATCGATCACCGGCCTGTTCACCGTGTTGGTGGATGGCGACGATCATAACGAACCCATCGCCGACGCCGTGCGCGGTATTCTGGACGGCCACGTCGTGCTGGATCGTTCGATCGGCGAGCGTGGGCGCTATCCGGCCATCAACATCATGCGCAGCGTGTCACGAACCATGCCCGGCTGTAACAGCCAGGAGGAAAACGCCCTGGTGTCGCGTGCCCGGCGTTTGCTGTCCACCTATGACGACATGGCCGAACTGATCCGTCTGGGGGCCTATCGTCAGGGCACCGATCCGGCGGTGGACGAGGCCATTCATTATTATCCCCGGCTGGAGGCCTTTTTGGCGCAGCGCAAGAACGAAGCCACCGATCTGGCCACCAGTTACCAGATGTTGGCCGAAGCCCTGCAATGATCGGGGCGGGGCGCTAGGCGATGGCGAAAAAAGCCAAGGACATGGATGCCCTGCTGCGCCTGAACCGCTGGACGGTGGACGAGCGGCAGCGTGAGTTGGGGGTGCTGCAGGCGCGTGAGGAGGAATTCATCACCCTGGGTGAAATCCTTGAACAGCAAATGCAGAAAGAACAGAAGGTGGTGGAGATGGACCCCACCAGCGCCGGTCTGGTGTTCGGGGCCTTTGCCATGGAACATCGTCGCCGCCGCGAGCAACTGGCCCAGGCCATGCTTGAACTGCGCGCCGAGATCGAAGCCGCCCGCGACCGTCTGGCCGCCGCCTTTCGTCAATTGAAGGTGTACGAAGAAGTCCAAGCCAAGCGTGCCCGCCAGGAACGCGAGGAAGAGGCCCACAAGGAACAACAAATTCTGGATGAAATCGGCCAAATCCAGCACCGCCGCCGCCATCAGCAGGATAATGATTAATTATCCATATAGCTTTCCATCGGCAACGGGCGCGATTGTCCGGGGCCGTCGCCGGGGGGCGGCAGGGTCAATTCCAGTTCCTGACGCTTGCCGCTGCGGCTGCTGGTTTGGAAGACCTGGGCCGTCGGCACGATAAAGGTTTGCATGTCCTGTAAGAACAGGCCGCAGGCGCGGCTGTAATCCTCGCCCGTGGCGAACACGGCGCGGAAGGTTCCGTCGGGAATGCCGTCGATCATGGCGGGCGTATCGGCGGCGACGAAAAAGGCCAGCAGGGTGCGGCCATTGGGGGTCTTCAGGCGCACCACCACATCTTCGCCGGTTTGATTGTCCACCTTCAGACGATGCTCGCCGCCCGTGCGGCGCATCAGCACGTCGCCGGTTTCCGGCGGCTGGCCGCGCTGATCGACGCACCAGCGGTCACGGGGCGCCTGTCCGCCGCCGCCGAACAGAAAGCGCGTCGGGACATAGCCGGTCACACCAGCCGGGGTCAGGATGCGCGCCCATTCCCCGCCTTGTACGCTGTCCATGACCTGCACCGTGGAAAACCGGTCCAACAGCGCGATCACCGGCTGATTGCCGCCGGGCGATTGGCGCACCTTCAGGACGTCGATGGCAACATGCCGGGTTTCCCCCACCTGGGCGGGATGCACGGTAATGCCGCTGGTGGCGCTGTCGGTCTGGTCGCGGAAAAAGGTTGCCGCCACCGCCACCGCGATAACGCCCGCCAGGGCCAGCAGCGGCAGACTTTGCACATAAGACGACAGGCCGATACGCCAGCGGTTCTTCAGACGGCGCGGCTGTTCCCCGGCGGCTGACGCCAGTTTGGCGATCTGGATGCGGTCCTGGTCGTCCTGGGCGAATTGCTGGGCCTGTTCGGCCAGGGACCGGGCGATGTCGCCTTCGTCGCGGGCCAGAAAGGCGCGGGCCTGATGCAGCAGAACCCAAAGATTGTCGGCGCGCGGTCGGTCGCCGCCCTTCATGTTGATCCACAGGGCTTTTAAGGTGCGCCATGGCCCGGCAGGCGACCACCAGCCGGTCAACCAGTTGGCGGTACTGGTCAAAATCGCCGTGCGGTCGGCGCAATCCCGGCAGAAAATGCCGCGAATCCGGCTGCTGTGGCAGCGCACCAGGGTGCTTTTTACCCTGTGGAATTCGATGTAGCGGGGCTGGGCGGTGATCTTGCCGCACCGCACGCAGGTCAGCGGCGATGGGTTGGGATCATCGGGATTGATCAGCCGGGCAGGCACCGGCAGCTTGGCGCTGGCGTCATAACGGCGCTTCAGCTTGGGGTCTTTCAGAATCCCCCAAGCCTCGGAAACCTGCAGAAATTCAATGCGTGCTTCGTCATTGGGATTGAAGTCGGGGTGAAGAATCTTCGCCTTATGCCGATACGCCGCCTTGATCTCGGCGGGGTCAGCCAACGGTCCAACACCCAAGGCGGCATAATAGCCTTTGGGATCGGATGGCGTGGTATGGCTGTTTTCGAACATCTCTGGCGTGGTATCCGACCGCCCCCACGGCGGTTCCTCTAGGTCTTACAGAAGCAAGCGCCGTGCCGTTTTCGGGGTTTCGGCTCAGGCCGTCAAGCCGGTTGGGGCGGCGGGAGAAACCGGGATCGGTTGAACAAAGTTCGGGGTCTGAAGAAAACTGGTGCTGCCGGTCATTCCCATGCCGTCCAGGGCGTTCAGGAAGATGCTGGTGATGCCGTGGCGGATATCCTGGGTCAGGGGGTCTCGGCTGCGCACGATCAGATCGAACTGTTTGGCCTTGCGTTTGACCAGACCGTCGAATTGCAGGCCCCCCAGATTGCTCATGCTGAGATCGATCAGGAAGCGCATGCCTTTTTCCTCGCGGCCTTTCTCTTCCTCCTCGTCCTGGGGCGGTTGGCGGACCGTCAGGCGGATCTGTTCCAACTGCGATCCGGCCAGAAACGGCAGCAACAGGGTTTGCCAGCCATCATTCCCGGTCGATGGCAGGCGGGCGTCGCTGCGCAATTCGGCGATGGTGGCGTCCAGCTTTTCCAGCATCTGGCGGCGATCGCCTTTCCCCGCAGCCGATCCGATCTCATTGCCCAGCAAGGATTTCAGGCTGCCCGATTGCACGGCGGCGGCCAGGGTAATCAAAGCAGGGGCGAAGTTTGCCCCCAGCACCGGCAGGCGTTGCATCAGGCTTTGCGCGGCCTGCGGATCGGCTTGGCGCAAAGTGTCGAGCATCTGCTGCCAGCCGGGGGCGGCGGCAGTGCCGGGTTGGCCCGTCGTCTGTGCGGCATGGGGCTGGGCGGTGGTGGGGCGGGCGTCGCCCAATGTTTCCAGGGTCAGGCGGGTTCCCGCGGGCAAATCGGGCGGCAGGTCCAGGGCGATCAGGCCCAGGCTGGTTTGCGCCAGCGGACGCCCGGCATTGCTGTTGGGGGCGATCACCGCCAGCAAGGTTTTGGGCAGATTGGCCGCCCCGGATTGGCCGTCGCTGCCTTGGCCGAACAGGTCGGATCCATCGGCTGGGGCGTTCGGGGCAGCGGGGACGGCAATGCCGGGCGCAGCCACGGGGGCCTGACCGGGTACGTTCAAGGGGTTGCCGGGCATCGTCTGGGCCGGGGTTCCGCCGCTGCGGCCCGGATCGGCTGTGGACGTGCCGCCATAAGCCTGGCTGGCCAACCGGGCGAGGGCCGAGGGGTCCGCCGCCGCGCCGCCGGTGACCGGCAGACCGTTCAACAGGGAAAAGCCACCCCCCGTTCCGCCCGCAGGGGTGCCTGGGGCGCCGGGCTGGGCACCGGCCTGTGCGCCGGGCAAAGTCGCTCCGGGGGCGGTTTGTCCTGCCGGAAAATCGGTGCTGACGATGCGTACCATAAAGCTGGTGCCGCCGGGCAGGGCAGAGGGTCCCCCCTGCTGATTGGCAAACATCACCGTTGCCAGAATGCCGCCCGTCCCTTTGCCCGCCTGCCCCAAGGCCAAAGCGTCGGATTTGCCAGCCAGCAGGGCGGCCAGTGGGTCGCGGGTGGCGGCATTAGCCCCCTGGCCCGCACCATCCAGGGCATTCAGCAAAATATTGGTCAGGCCCTGTTGTCCCGCCGCCGCATTCAGCCCGCCTGCTACCTGCCCAGACGGCAGAACCGGCAGGCCGTTCAGGGTCACGACTTTCAACAGGGGGGGATTGCCGTTACCGGTCACCTGCAGGGTCAGGTTGGCGTCGGGCGGCACGGTCATGGGCAGCTTGACCTGCAAGACGCCCGCATCGGTGGTCAATTGCAGCTGACCGTTGGCGCTGCCTGCCACGGCCTTGGCGTCGATCACCTGATTGACCATGTCGTTCAGGGCTTGGACCGCCTTGGGGTCCGATCCCGCGCTCACCACAGCCGTTGTCGGCGCTTGCGGCGCTGACACCGGGGCCGAATTGGTCGGCAGGGCGGGCGGGATCGTGCTCATCGGCCTCTCAGCAGTTTTTCGACGATGGCTTCCACATCGGCGGCTGCTTCGCTGTTGGGTGAGCGCATCAGGATCGGGCTTTGGTTGCGGATGGCTTCGCGCACCTTAAGGTCGCGGCGGATCACGCCCGCCAGCGGCGGCGACATCTTCAGAAAACCTTCGCAGGCCTTGAGCAGGGTGTTGTAGATGCGTTCGCCTTCGCGGGTCGAATTGGCCATGTTGACGACAATGCGCATGTCTGTGCCGGGCCGTTCCAGATGGGTTACCTTGATGAAGGCGTAAGCATCGGTCAGCGAGGTCGGTTCGTCGGTGGTGACCACCAGGATGGTGCCCGCATTGTTGGCCAGGGCGCGCACGGTCTTTTCGACGCCCGCTCCCAAATCCAGCACCACGCGGTCATAGGCGCAGGCCAGCAGGTTAAGATCGTCGCCCAGGATTTGCAGGCGCGACAGCGGGATGTTGGCCAGCGAGCCCGAGCCCGAGCGGCCGGCGATGATGTCAAAGCCGCCTTCGGGGAAATTCACCGTCGCCTGATTGAGGGTCAGGCGGCCCGCCACCACGCTGCCCAGATCATGCTTGGGCATCAGGCCCAACTGAATGTCCACATTGGCCAGCCCCAAATCGCCGTCGAACAGCAAGGCGCGTTGCCCGGCGCGGGCCAGGGCGTGGGTCAGGGTGATGGCAAACCACGTCTTGCCGACGCCGCCCTTGCCGGACGCCACGGCGATCACGTTGCGGCCTTTGGCCCGTTGAGCCGGGCGGGGCGCAAGAGTGGGGGCGGGGGTTCCGGTCATGGCGATGCCTCGATATGCGAAGAGGAAGACGGTGCTTCAACAGGGGACTGCGCCGCCGTGGAGGCGGCAGGTTGCGATGCCGTGGGAGCCGCAGCTTGGGGCGGGAAGATCATGCGGGCCATTGTACCCGCGCTGATGGGGGAAACGCCATTGACCACATGGGGGGTGGCGCTGACGTCGCAAAACATCAAAGGTCCGGCATCGGCGGCGGCCAGGATCGAGCCCAGACGGCGGGTGGTGTCCAGCCGGGTGGCGAACAGCCGGGTCGCCCCGACCTGGGCAAAGGCTTCCCCCACCTCGCCCGCTTCCATGGCGTCGCCGCCAGCGGCCACCACCAGGATCGGTTCCACATTGGCGGCTTCGATCAGGCTGCCCAGATATTCCATGTCGGTCAGCTTGAAGGGGTTCAGGCCGGGACTGTCGATAAAGATGATCTCGTACTGATCCTGCGCCTGCTGGATGGCGCGGGCCAAACTGTCGGGGCCGCGCGCGGTGATCAGGTCGATTTGCAGGATGCGGGTAAAGGCCGCCAATTGTTCCGACGCGCCCGCCCGCACATTGTCGCAGGTGATGACCCCGGCCTTGCGGCCCTTCAGGGCAGAACGCGCGGTCAGCTTGGCCACCACCATGGATTTTCCCGAACCGGGCGGGCCGACCATCATGAAGGGGCGCGGCGCGCCGTGATCGGGCAGGGGGGCAAAGGCGAACCCGGCTTCCAGCGCGGCGGCGCAGGCCAGATAAGGATCGTCCAGGCCGTTGGTGTGCACGGCATTGACCATGCGTTCGACCAGCCGGGGCGGCAGACCATGTTCGGAGAGGGCTTCCTTGACCAGATCGGCGGCCGGGGTGCGGTTGGCCTGGGCCAGCATTTCGCTGATGGCGTCGTCGGCGTCCGA
Organism: Rhodospirillaceae bacterium; assembly: GCA_030151865.1. Classification (GTDB taxonomy): domain Bacteria; phylum Pseudomonadota; class Alphaproteobacteria; order Rhodospirillales; family Magnetospirillaceae; genus JASLCK01. Next base: position 8,916 of record JASLCK010000256.1, read on the forward strand.
TGGTTCCAGCGCGGCGGTGATGCGCACGCCCTTGCCGCCCGCCGCCCGCTGGGTCGATACGATGATGGCGTCGTCGCCCAGTTCCTGGCGGACCAACTGCATGGCCTCGGCCATGCTGGGGGCGGTGAAGGATTTAAGCCGCATCGGTTAGATCTGCCCCATCGTCTTGATCTTGGCCTTGGGGTGGATTTCCGACTGCGACATCACCACGGTCATGGGCCGGAAGCGTTCGATGATGGACCGCACATAGGGGCGCACCGTCGGGCTGGTCAGTAGTACCGGCGTTTCACCCTGCATGGCGAAGCGTTCGAAAGTCTGCCGGGTCTTGGAAATGAATTCCTGCAACCGTGACGGCGCCATGGCCAACTGGCGTTCCTCGCCCTGGCCTTGCAGCGAATCGATAAAGGCCTGTTCCCATTCCGGCGACAGCGTGATCAGCGGGATATAGCCCTGCGGGCTGGTGTTGGAATCGCTGATCTGGCGGGCCAGACGGGTGCGCACATGCTCGGTTACCACCATGACGTTGCGGGTATGGCCGCAAGCCTCGGAAATGCCTTCCAAGATGGTGGTGAGATCGCGGATCGACACCCGTTCGTGCAGCAGGTTCTGCAAGACGCGCTGCACCCCGCCGACGGTGAACTGGTTGGGGATGATGTCGGCCACCAGCTTCTGGGTGTCCTTGTCCAACTCGTCCAGCAGCTTCTGGGTTTCCACATAGGACAGCAGGTCTGGGGTGTGATCCTTCACCACTTCGGTCAGATGGGTGACGATGATGGTGCCGGGATCGACCACGGTATAGCCGCGGAACAGCGCTTCCTCGCGGTTGGTGGGATCGATCCAGACGGCGGGCAGACCAAAGGTCGGTTCCTTGGTTTTTTCGCCGGGCAGGGTGATTTCCTCGCCGCGCGGGTCCATCACCAGCAGCATGTTGGGGCGCAGATCGCCGCGCCCGGCCTCCACTTCCTTGATGTAGACCACATAGCTGTTGGCGGGCAGTTGCATATTGTCCTGGATGCGCACGCTGGGCAGCACGAAGCCCATTTCCCCGGCCAGGGTGCGGCGCAGGGCCTTGATTTGGTCGGTCAGACGCTGCCCGCGCGAATTGTTGATCATCGACAGCAGGCCATAGCCCAGTTCCAGGCGGATATTGTCGATCTTGAGCGCGTTGGAAATCGGTTCTTCGGCCACCGGGGCGGTGGGCGC
>JASLCK010000229.1 GCA_030151865.1 Rhodospirillaceae bacterium
CGTTGTTTAGCGGTATAATCGGGAGTAGCGTGACGATGTAAGATTAAGGTTGGATAATTATGTCCGCAACTTCCACCAGCTTCTCGGCCGAGCCGATGACGGGTGGCATCCCCCAGACCGGGCGGACGCCAACGTCGGGGCGTGCCGGTGGGCTGGGGTCGGCGACATCCGGCCTGCTCAGTTCGTCCGACGATCTGTGGCGGCGCACGCTTCAACGCGACGATGACGCCAGTCAAGGCGGGTCGGGGCGCAACCCGCAACAACGCGGGCAATCGCGTTATACGGCAGCCACGCCCTTGATGGCCCGTCAGGCGGCCTCATATCCCGCCAGCGAAACCGCCGCCGCCATGCCGACCGACAGTTCGATCTTTCTGGCCGACAGCATGCACGGCGCCGAATTGTATGAGGCCAGTATGAAGCGGTCCTATCTGGCCCCAGCCAATGCCGGGCGCGTTCTGACGATCTATTCCTGATGGCCTATTCCTGATGGCAAAACTGAAATCTTTGTTTCTGGCGGCCTTTGGCCTGCTGGGCGCTTGGGGTGCGGCGCGGGCCGATACGCCGCTGTTGTCCCGGGATCATCCCCTGGTCGGACGCATCTATCTGCCCGCCGAGGGGCGGATGATCGATCCGGCGGCGCTATTTGCCCGACTGGCGCGGGCCGATCTGGTGTTTTTAGGGGAAAAGCACGACAACCCCGATCATCACCGTCTGGAAGCCCTGGTAATCCGCCGTCTGGTGGAAATGGGGCGCAGGCCCGCCATCGCCTTTGAAATGCTGACGCCAGAACAAATGCCCGCCCTGTCGGCTTATCTGTCCGATCATCCCAATGACACCAAGGGATTGGGCGCGGCCTTGGGGTGGGACAAAAGCGGCTGGCCGTCGTGGGAGTGGTATCGCCCGGTGTTCGCCCAGGCGGTGCTGAATGGTTTGCCGGTGCGTTCGGCCAATCTGTCGCCCCCTGATCTCAGGGCCGTGGTCCGCGGCCAGATGGGGGCCGATGCCCAACCTGCTTTGGCGGATCCCCTGCCAACCGGCGCGGATCAGGCCATGGCCGAGGAAATTCGCGCCGCCCATTGCGGCATGCTGCCGGAATCGGCGGTGGGCGGAATGGTGGCGGCGCAAAAGGCCCGTGACGGGGTGATGGCCCGCGCTCTGTTGGACGGAACCAACGGCGCGGTGCTGGTGGCGGGGGCGGGCCATACCCGGACCGACCGGGGCGCGCCTTATCATCTGACGACCCTGGCGCCCAACCGCAGCCGCTTTTCCCTGGCCTTCCGCGAGGTTGAGGAGGGGCGCGCCGATCCCGCCGCCTATGCCGACGGGGCCGACGGCTTGCCCTATGACGCGGTGTGGTTCACCCCCCGCACGCCGGAAGAAGATCACTGCGCCCAGTTGCAAAAGGCCATGCAAGCCCGCAAGGCCAACGCGAAGGGGCCATGACAAGCGGCCTTTGCCCTGGCATCCTGGTGCGCGGCAAAGGGAGCATTCGCGTATGTCCAAGGATATCGTCGCCGCCACTGCGTCTTATGAAGAGTGGCTGTCTGCCCATCTGCGCATCGTGCCCAGGGATCTGGCCTTAAAGCATGACAACATGGCCCAGGATCCATTCTTGTTCCTGCGCGCCACCTATTACCGTTGGGCTCAGCTTTTTCCCCAGGTTTGTCCAAAACTGGCGGCAGCGCCTCAGGTGTTGGCGGTGGGCGATCTGCACAGCGAAAATTTCGGCACCTGGCGTGATGGCGAAGGCCGTCTGGTCTGGGGCGTCAACGATTTCGACGAGGTTTGGACCCTGCCTTACACCAATGATCTGGTGCGGCTGGCAACCTCGTTGCGGTTGGCGGCGGACCGCAAGAATTTCGGCCTGTCGGCGGATGACGCCTGCACCCTGGTGCTGAACGGCTATCGCGAGGCGGTGGAACGCCGCCGCCGCGCCTTTGTGCTGGAAGAACGCCACCCCCATCTGCGCGAACTGGCCGACATCAATCTGGCCAATGCCGCCGATTTTTGGGCGCGCCTGACGTTTCGCAGCGAAGCCCACGACATTCCCGACGAGCCGCGCACCCTGTTGAGTGAGGCCTTGCCCCACGGGGCGCGCAACTCCCGCTATTTTGCCCGCGTTGCCGGTCAGGGTAGTCTGGGGCGGCAGCGTTGGGTGGTGGTGGCCGATCTGCACGACGCCCTGATCGCCCGCGAGATCAAAGCCGCCGCGCCGTCGGCCTGCGCCTGGGCCACCCAGACCGCAGGGGTGCCGCCGCTTTATGAAAACATGCTGGAAGCCGCCACCCGCTGCCCCGATCCGTTTTACGGATTGCAGGTTGGGCGCTGGGTGGTGCGGCGTCTGGCCCCGGCCTGTTCGCGCATCAATATGGCGACCATCCATTGCAGCCACGACCGCCGCAAGCTGCTGACCAGCATGGGGGCGGAAGTGGCCAATGTGCATTTCGGCACGGGCGACCTGGAAGCGGTGCAGGCCGACCTGGACAGCCGGTCCGACAAATGGCTGACCAAGGCCGCAGCCAAGATGGAAGCCAAGGTGCGCGCCGACTGGAAGGTCTGGCGCAAGGCTCAGGGGAAGGGCAAGCCGTAAGGCGACGAGAGACTATTTTTTAACCGGCGGAGACCATTTTTGGACCGTCACCGCCGCGCCGCTTTGCGAGCGCATCATGCGCGGGCGGATCAGTTGCTGGATGTCGGGCATGTCCGCCGGGCCTGGGGATTGCGCGGCATCGGCCTGAACGGGATTGGAGCCGGGGGTTTGGTCTTGCAGCAGGGCGACCAGCCCCGCCAATCCCTGGGGTTGCTGGCCCCGAAGCGTCTGGCCTTGGGACTGCTGGACCTGGGTTGGCTGCCCCTTTATTTGCATCGTGACGGGGCCGGGGGCTGCCTTCTTTTCCTGCGGCGGAGCACTTTTCTTGCCGTAGAACGTCGCCATGGCCTGCAAGGTGATTTCCATCTTCGGTCCCTTGGTGACGGCATCCAGATAGGGCGGATGGCCCATCACCAATCGGCTGAGGTAATCGGCGGAATGGGGACCGAAACGCCGCCAGATGCTGTCGAGGAAATGTTCCACCGCTTCCCCCAACGGGCGGGGTTCGATGGCTGGGCGCTGGATGGCGCAGGCGCGATAGACGTTGGGTTCCAGCGGTCCCAGTTCATCGGCGATGAATAGGGCGGGCATCAGGCGCCGCCCGCTATAAGCCACGGCGAAATAGGCCTGCGACAGATACATCAGTCGCTGCATCTTCTGCGGTTGCAGATATTCGTTGTCGTTCAGGGCGCGATCGACGAACCAATACGCAATGTCAAAGGCGGAATCGACGGCGGCGGCGGGCATGGAATCGGGTCTGATCAATCATTAGCGAAACGGGTCAGCCGCAGCATAGCGACAGCGCCCGGCTCCGCCAAGGGGGCAAGGGTTGTTAAACCGGCGATCATCCGGTTTGCCTTGCCAGAGGATTATCCGCCCGGCACCTTAAGGGGCAGGAGGATTGACCCGATGGCCCGCTTTTTGATGACCTTTTTCCGCCAGGACAGCGCTCCAGGACTGGTCTTGATGCTGACCACCGCGCTGGCTTTGCTGTGGGTCAATTCCCCCCTTGGTGATCTCTATGGGCTGCTTCTGACCGGCGGCGTGCGTCATTGGGTCGATGACGGTCTGATGAGCCTGTTCTTTCTGCTGGTCAGTTTGGAAATCAAGCGTGAGATGAGCCACGGTCAACTTGCCGATCCGGCACAACTGGCCCTGCCCAGCTTTGCCGCGTTGGGCGGCATGATCGTGCCTGCGCTGATCTTTGTCGCCTTCAACCGCCATGCGCCGGAAACCTTGCGGGGGTGGGCCATCCCTTCGGCCACCGACATCGCCTTTTCCCTGGGGGTTCTGTCCCTGCTGGGGGCCAGGGCTCCGGCCTCGCTCAAGGTGTTTTTGACGGCGCTGGCGATCCTTGATGATCTTGGGGCGATTATCATTATCGCGCTGTTTTATAGCAGCGAACTATCGGCTCCGGCCTTGGGATTGGCGGGCATGGCGGTGCTGACGCTGGCCGCGCTCAACCGCTTTGGCGGACCAACCTGGCTGTTTCTGGCGGTGGGCGTTTTTTTGTGGCTGTGCCTGCTGCAATCGGGCGTGCATGCCACTCTGGCCGGGGTGGTGGTGGGCCTGCTGTTGCCGACCGATCAGGGCGAAGCGTTGGAACACAAGCTTCAGCCCTGGGTGAATTTTGCCATTCTGCCGCTGTTTGCCCTGGCCAATGCCGGGCTGCGGCTGGATCACTTCAACCTGGGAACATTGGCCGATCCCTTGTTGCTGGGCATTGTGGTGGCGCTGTTCATCGGCAAGCAGGCGGGAATTTTCGGCTCGTCCTGGCTGGTGATCCGCTTCAGCAGCGCCCGCCTGCCCGATGGGGCCGGATGGGGCGCGCTTTACGGCACGTCGGTGCTGTGCGGCATCGGCTTTACCATGAGCCTGTTTATCGGCGGGTTGGCCTTCCCCGATGCCGCCAATACCCAGGAAGTGCGCCTGGGCGTTCTGCTGGGGTCGTTGTTGTCGGGTCTGTGGGGGACGGCAATGCTGTGGCTGGTGGGGCGTCACTCCTCCAGGGCGTGATTGCCGTCCGCCGCGTCCCCGTCTGCCGCATCGCCGGGACCGGGCACAAAGGTCAGGATGTCGCCCGGCTGACAGTCGAGAAACTGGCAAATCGCTTCCAACGTTGAAAAGCGGATGCCCTTGACCTTGCCCTGCTTCAGCAGAGACAGGTTTTGTTCGGTAATGCCCACCGCCGCGGCCAAGTCCTTGGACTTGGCCTTTTTCTTGGCAAGCATGACGTTCAAGGTGATTTCGATGGGCATGATCGTCACACAAACTGCTGGTTTTCGCTGTTGATGTCGGCGGCGCGGCGCAAAATCCGTGCGATCAGAACGATACAGGCCGCCAGAAAAATCGCCACCACATCGGGCGTCTGGAAACTGAGCGACAGCAACCGGTGTCCGACCGGCTGAAGCAGTGTGATCCACACGCTCAGCAACGGCTCGCACAGGAAATCCAGAATGACCCACGCCAGGACGGCGCGTCCCATTTTCTCCATGTGCCCCGCCGCCGTGGTCGAAAAGTAATCCCCCCGCGCGTAGCTGCGAAACAAAGCCCGCAGACTGAGCAAGCCCAAGGCCAGCGCCGCCAAAGGAATGCTGGATACCAAGATAGCCCCCAGAGTCTGCCACCAGGGAAAGTCTCTGGGGTCCATATGGGTGGATAGGATCAACCGGTTGGACAGGGAAAATGACAAGCCATATCCGCCATCCACCGATCCCAATTGCGGAAAAATCCAGATGGCGGCGTTTAAAGCCAGCATGGCGATTACCAGCCATAAGGTGGCGACGGCCATGCGCTGGCTGGCAATGGCAAGACGATCTTGGGTCATAACGGGTGGGCTCCTGAGAGGCGTTTCTCGAAGCATAGCAAAAAATTATCGTAAAACAGCAATTTTTTATTCTGTTATGATGTTTTTGCGAGGTGGCGGGGTATGAAAAAAAAGCGCAATGGAACCGGTCCATTGCGCCTTGGGCTGTGCTATTTCGCGTGCGGTGGGTTATTTGACCTCGACCGCATAGGCATCGGCGCCCTGGGCCTTTTTGATCAGGCCGCGCGCCTTCAGGAACGCCGCCATCCGTTCGTAGCGGGCGGGGTTCAGGGCCGCCGGATCGCCCGCCAGACGGGGCAGGGTATCGGCCCAGGCGTGCTTGTTGAGATCGTCGTTCAAGTCTTTGTGGTTCTTGACGAACAGTTCCCAGGCTTCGCTGGGGTGGTTGTGGATGTAAAGGGTGGCGCGTTCCACCGCATCGATGAACTTCTTGATGCGGGCGTCCTTCAGCTTTTCCTTGTTGGCCATCACCACCAGTTCGTCATAGGCGGGCACCCCTTCCTCCTCGGGGAAGAAGGCATGGCCGGGATGATTTTCCAAGGCCATCTGGTTCAGCTCGAAATTGCGGTAAGCGCCGATCACCGCATCAACCTGACCGGCCACCAGGGATGGCGACAGCGAGAAATTGACGTTGACCAGGGTGACATCCTTTAAGGTCAGGCCATTCTTTTCCAACATGGCGGCCAGCAGGGCGTCTTCAAACCCTGCCACCGAAAAGCCGATCTTCTTGCCCTTCAGATCTTTGATGGATTTGATCGGGCCATCCTTTAGCACCACCAGCGAATTCAACGGGGTATCGACCAGGGTGGCGACGCGGACTAGCGGCAGACCTTCATCGACCTGCATCTGCAATTGCGGCTGATAGCCCAGGGCCAGGTCGGCTTTTTTAGCCGCCAGCATCTTGGGCGGATCGTTGGGGTCGGCAGGCGCGATCAATTCCACTTCCAGGTCGGCATCGGTGAAGAAGCCTTTTTCCTGGGCCACCACCAGGGCAGCATGGTCGGGATTGACGAACCAATCCAGCACCACGGTCAGCTTTTGCGCGGCTTGGGCGGGTAAGCCACCCAGAAGGCCGGTGGCAAGAACGGCGGCAACGGCGGTGGACTGAAGCCAGGAGCGGAAGATCATGGGCGTTCCTTGGGTTAGCGTGATTAGTCGGTCGGCGCGGCATCGGCCTGCCAGGGCAGGGCGCGGCGCAACAAATGATCGACGGCCAGATACAGGCCGACGGCAAAGACGGTCAATGTCAGCAAGGCGGCGAACATCACCGGCACCTGCATGCGGGCATTGGCTTGCAGCATCAGATAGCCCAACCCAGCGCTGGACCCGACCCATTCGCCAATGATCGCGCCGATGGGGGCCACTGCCGTGGCGACCCGCAGGCCCGATGCCAGACCGGGCAGGGCGGCGGGCAGGCGGATATGCAGCAAAACCGCCAGCGGCGGGGCATCCATGGTGCGGGCCAGATCCAGCCAGCCGGGATCGGTGCGGCGCAATCCGTCAAGAAAGGCTGCCGCCACCGGGAAATAGATGACGATCACCGCCATGGCGATCTTGGACACCATGCCATAGCCCAGCCACAGCACCAGAATGGGGGCCAGGGCAAAGACCGGAATGGCTTGGCTGGCCACCAGAACAGGCAGCACCCAGCGGCGCAGGCTGGGGGATGCCGCCATGGCCAGGGCGGTGCCCGCCCCCAACAGGCCGCCCAGCCCCAGTCCCAGCAAAATCTCCAGGAACGTCACCCAGGCGTGATCGAAAATCACCTCGCGCCGGTCGATCCAGGCCAATGCGGTTTGCCAGGGCGTGGGCAGGATATAGGCCCGTTCGCCTGCCGCCACGGCAGCGCCATGCCAGACAGCCAGCAGGCCGGGAAGAATCAGCAGCCGCTTCATGACCGGGCTTCCGTTGTCTGCACGGCCTGATCGTCGTCTTGTTGCAGGCGGCGGAGCAGTTCGCCCTGCAAACGCAGCAGGTCAGGATCGGTGACATCGCGCGGGGTCGGTCCTGTCGGGGTCAGGGCAGGGGACAGCCGGGCCGGGCGTCCGGTCATCACATGGATATGGTGGCCGATGCGCAGCGCTTCCAACGGGTCATGGGTGACCAGCAGCACGGTGCGGCCCGCCAGCAGACCGGCAGCCATGTCCTGCAATTTGAGCCGCGTCACCGCGTCCAACGCCGAGAAAGGTTCGTCCATCAGGATGACCGGGCGGTCTTCCATCAGGGTGCGGGCCAGGGCGACCCGCTGGCGCATGCCGCCCGACAGGGCCGCCGGACGGGCCGTCAACGCCGCCCCTAATCCCATGCGTTCCAACAGGGCGCGGGCCCGATCGCGGTTCGGCGGCTCGCCCCGCAATTTGGCCCCCAACAGCACATTGTCTTCGACGCTGAGCCAGGGCAGCAGCAGATCCTGTTGCGCCATCAAGGCCACCCTGCCTGCCAATGCAACACCGTCATCACATAGAATACGGCTGTCGGCCTGGGGCGACAGACCGGCGATCAGGCGCAGCAGGCTGGATTTTCCAACCCCGCTTGCCCCTAAAAGGCAGGTGATCCGCCCCGGCGTCAGGGTGAAATCCAGATCGTCAAACAGGGGGTGTCCGCCATAAACCAGCCGTGCCGCATGCACGGTGATGCCCGGTGCTGCCGGACGGGCGGAGAGGGAGGAGGACTGACTGTCGGCCATCAAAAGCGTCCCTACGCCGGTGCGAACCGGATCAGGTGGTAGGGGTCGTCCGCTTGATCGAACCTCTCAGCCGGAATGCCGGCTCCCCCCGCGTGAACGCTGACTATGCCCATATTGCCCAAGGATGGCAACCCTGGCCCTTTGGCGGGAGGGCGGGAGACCTGTCAGTTCTTGAAGATCGTGTGACTGACCTGATCGCCCACCTGGATATGGCGATGCTCGCTGATGCCGCCGTTGATTTCCAAGACGGCGCGCACTGGTCCGGGCGAGGCGATGGTTTCCAGCGACAAGGGGACGGTGCGCTGGGCGATGCCGACGATCTTGCCCTGGTTGTCGATAAACAGCATGTCCAACGGGATCAGGGTGTTTTTCATCCACATGGCGATGGGTTTTTCCGCGCCGAAATCGAACAACATGCCGTTGTCGGCGGGCAGGCTGGGGCGGTTCATCAGACCGCGCGCCGCTTCATCGGGGGTGACGGCCATTTCGACGGTGAATTTCACCACCGCACCGTCATGGGTACGGATTGACAGGGGCGACAGGCTGGCAGCCCAGGCGGACGCGCCGAAATGGACCGAAAGGATGAAAACCACCACAAAACGCAACAGCCGGATCATCACCGCACCTGTAAAAAAACGACGGGGCAGAGTGCCTGAAAAGCGCTGAAAAAGGCAGTTGTTTTAGGATTTTAAGAATAAAATCCTTTTTCAAATGGGCGGTGTCACTTTTCGTCTATGGCCTTTTGCGACTTTTGGCGGATCAGGTTTGTTTTTCTGAAATTCAGAAAAATCAAGAAATAACATCGTTCTGATCACCCCTAAGGATAGGGGTTTATCGATTTATGCGTTAGGGGGATATACCTGTTTTGTCGCAGGGCGCGGGGGCGTAGAATTATTTTCGTCAGAGAGACCTGGATGGATCAGGACAAAATCCCTGAACTGTCCGCAATAGAAGCCTTTTCCCTGGCTTCGCGGGAGGCGATCCCCGCCCATCCCCTTGCCTCCCGCAGGGACGCCGCGCTCAAAAACAGCGCGGCGTTCTTTTTTGCGAGATCAGTTTTGTCCCTGGCAATGGGGGCACAGCCCTTCCACTTCGACTGTTTGGCGTAGCACCGAAAAGCCCAGGCGCTGGGCGCAGCCTTGCACGGCCTGATCAATGGCAGGATCATCCAATTCGACGGCGCGGCCGCACTGGGTGCAGATCATGAACTGCGCCGCATGCGATCCATCGTCACGCCCGTGGCGGTGGTTGCAGCCGATAAAGGCGTTCAGCCGTTCCAGCTTATGCACCAGCCCTTGTTCCAGCAAAAAATCCAGGGCACGGTAAACGGTGGGCGGGGCGGCATTCTGGCCTTCGCTTTTCAGGTGGTCCAATAGGGCATAGGCTCCGACCGGAGCATGGCTTTCCCACACCAGTTCCAACACCCGGCGCCGCAATGGGGTCAGACGGACCCCTTGGCGGGCGCAATGGGCGTCGGCCCAGGCCAGCGCTTCATGGACGCAGCCGCCATGGTCATGGCCCAGGGATGGAAAAGTTGTTTCGGTCATGGCATCGATCCGGCGGCAGGCTTGTAAGATAGAAATTTGTTATAATATAACATGCGTCTGGTCGCCTCGCCATCCCGATTGACAAGCGGGAGGGGGAGAGGTCAGATCCATCGCACTTTTCAAAGCAAAGGGGTTTGTCGCGTGGAAAAGCAAGCCATCGACAGCGCGTCCGTTCTGGCGGCGCTGAAATTCAATGCCGACGGGCTGGTGCCCGCCATCGCCCAGCAGCATGACAGCGGCGAAGTGCTGATGATGGCCTGGATGAACCGCGAGGCGGTGCAGGAAACCCTGGAAACCGGGCGGGTCTGCTATTTCTCGCGCTCGCGCAATGCCCTGTGGCGCAAGGGAGAAACCTCGGGTCAGCAGCAGCGTCTGGTGGAATTCCTTGTCGATTGCGACGGGGACACCATCTTGGTCAAGGTCGATCAGGACGGCGTGGCCTGCCATACCGGGCGGCGCACCTGCTTTTATTCTGCCGCCAGCCCCAAAGGTCTGGTGGAAGTCTCTCAGGTTCTGGTTTCGCCCAAGGAGCTGTACGGCAAATGACCCGTGATCTGAAGGCCGAAGCCGCCGCCGCCATTCCCGTCACCATTCTGACCGGCTTTTTGGGCAGTGGCAAAACCACGTTGCTCAATCATCTGCTGCATCAGCCGGAACTGAAGGACGCCGCGGTTCTGATCAATGAATATGGCGATGTCGCCATCGATCACCTTTTGGTGCGCGAACTGGCCGAAGATGTGGTGCTGCTGGACAGTGGATGTCTGTGCTGCACCGTGCGCGGCGATCTGGTCAACGCCATGCGTGATCTGTTTGTCAAAAGGGTCAAGGGCGATCTGCCCGACTTTACCCGCGTTTTGATCGAAACCACCGGCTTGGCCGATCCCGCCCCCATCGTCCATACCCTGATGACCGATCCGCTGTTGCAGACCCGTTACCGCCTGGACGGCATCGTCTGTACCGTCGATGCGGTCAATGGGGCCAAGACCCTGGACGAAAACCGCGAATCGGTCAAACAGGCGGCGATGGCCGACCGGTTGCTGCTGACCAAGTTGGATTTGGCCGATGACATCACCAAGGTGGAAGTGCTGCGCGCCCGTCTGGCCGAGCTTAACCCCGGTGCGCGCGTGCTGAGCGTGGCTAACGGTGTGGTCAATCCCGATGACATCATGGGCTGCGGTCTGTTCGACGGCAAAACCCACATTCCCGATGTGACCCGCTGGCTGAACGAGGAAGCCTATCGCGCCCGTGATGTCGGTCATGGCTATGGCGCGCG
>JASLCK010000272.1 GCA_030151865.1 Rhodospirillaceae bacterium
ATGCAGGCAAAGGCGATCATGCCCCAGCCCAACAGCTTGCGCAGTCGGTGCGGCTGGCTGGGGGCCAAGGTGGGGGCGGCGCTGGCGCGGCGGCGCGCCAAATGCTGCCCCAAAGCCGCCCCGGCCAGGGACAGGACCAAGCGGCCGATGAACACAGCGGCGGCGGCGTAGGCGATCCAGTCGAAGCGGGTGCTGAGCGACAGGCCTTGGGCCGAATCCACCAGACGAAAGCCCAGCAGTGGCACGGCCAGCAGGGCGGCGAGAACGGCGGCGGCGAGGGAATCCTTTAAGATTCCGACATGAAAAGCGGGTGCGGTCGCCATGGCGTCAGACCTTTTCGATTTCGGGCTTGCCCAGCAAGCCGGTCGGGCGGAACAGCAGGACCAGAACCAGGATCGAGAAGGACGCCACGTCCTTGTATTCGATGCTGAAATAACCGGACCAGAAGGCTTCGATCAGACCGATCAGCAGGCCGCCCAGCATGGCGCCCGGCAGTGATCCGATACCGCCCAGAACGGCGGCGGTAAAGGCCTTCATCCCGGCGATGAAGCCGATATAGAAATCGATCACACCGTAATAAAGGGTCACCATCAGACCGGCGACGGCGGCCAGCGACGCACCGATGATGAAGGTGGCGGAAATCACCCGGTCAACATTGACCCCCAGCAGCGAGGCCATGGTCATGTCCTGCTCGGTGGCGCGCTGCGCCCGTCCCAGAGAGGTGCGGGTAATCATCCAGGTGAACAGGGCCATCAAAACGATGGTCAGCACGACAATGACGATCTGCAAATAGCCCAGCGTCACCTGATAGGACGCATCGGGGCCGGACAGGGCGAAGCCGCCCCGGATCATCGGTTGCAGCGGCTTGACGCGCGCACCCTGGGCCAACTGCACATAGTTCTGCAAGACGATGGAGACGCCGATGGCCGAAATCAGCGGCGCCAGCTTGAACGACCCACGCAACGGCCGATAGGCGATACGTTCGATCGCCCAGCCATAAAGCGCGGTGAACAGCATCGCCATCAAGAGCACCACCAGCAAAGCCAGCGGAATAGAGGAGATGCCGAGAACGCTCATCAGCAAAAAGCCGATCAGCGAGACGAACGCACCGATCATGTAAATTTCGCCGTGGGCAAAATTGATCATGCCGATGATGCCGTAAACCATCGTGTAACCGATGGCAATCAGACCGTAAATGGCTCCCAGTGTGACGCCATTGATCAATTGCTGTAGGAAATATTCCATGTGCCGCCTTGGCTCTTTTATAGAATGAGCTGGTAGAATAGGGATGTCTTCCATCGCCTGCAGGTAGTTGCAGACCCTTTGGATTTATACATCCTCTCCCCGTGCTTCCCTGAATTTAGGCTAACCGATGGGCCGATGCTGTCAAGGATCATTACGGATATTGTTCAAAAATTATGCATCGGCAATTTGCGCTAAGAATATGCCTTAAAAATATGCGTTTATTTCGGCGCGACGGGGTGTCGGCGCAGATTATGACCCGATCTGCGAGGAGAAAAAGAAACGGCCGGAGCAATGCCCCGGCCGTGATGCTTTTCAGGTCCGCGTCAGACGCGTTGAAGGAGATAATTCCTCACTTCGGCAGGCTGCCCTGGACACCTTCCACATAGTACTTCATGCCCAAAATGTCGGCGTCGGCCAGGGTCTTGCCCGCAGGCAGGATTTCCTTGCCCGACTGGTCCTTGATGGGACCGGCGAAGGCGTGGCGTTTGCCGCTGATCAGGTCGGCCTTGACCTGTTCGGCCTCGGCCACCACGTCCTTGGGCAGATTGGGGTTGAAGGGGGCCAGTTGGACCATGCCGGTTTGCAGGCCGCCCCAGGTGTCGGCGGACTTCCAGGTGCCGTCCAGCACGGCCTTGACCCGTTCGACGTAATATTCGTTCCAGTTTTCGATGATCGAACTGGCCTGATGGGTCGGGCCGAAGCGGGTCATATCCGACGACTGGCCAAAGCTCCAGATGCCGCGGGCTTCGGCGGTCTGCACCGGGGCTGGGCTGTCGGTATGCTGAACCATGACATCGGCGCCCTGGTCCAACAGGGCCTTGGCGGCGGCGGCCTCCTTGCCGGGATCGTACCAGCTGTCCACATAGATCACCTTGACCTGGGCGTCGGGACGAACCTTGCGCAGCGCGATGGTAAAGGCGTTGATGCCGCTGATCACTTCCGGGATCGGGTGTGATGCCACATAACCAATGACGCCCGACTTGGTCAGACGACCGGCCATGGTGCCCAGCACGGTACGGGCTTCGTAGAAACGGGCGGAATAGGTCGAGACATTGTCGGCGCGCTTATAGCCGGTGGCATGCTCGAACTTCACACCAGGGAACTGCTTGGCCACCTTCAAGGTCGGGTTCATGTACCCGAACGAGGTGGAGAAGATCACCTTGTTGCCAGCCTGGGCCAACTGGGTGATGACGCGTTCGGCGTCCGCCGATTCCGGCACGCTTTCGACAAACGTGGTTTCCACCTTGTCACTCAGGGCCTTTTCGACGGCCTTGCGGCCCTGGTCATGCTGATAGGTGTAACCAAAGTCGCTGACCGGGCCGATATAGACCCAAGCGGCCTTCAGCTTGTCGGCGGCCAGGGCCGACCCGGCGGTCAGCAGACCGGCGGCGACCAGGGCGGCGGACAGCGCCTTGCGGGCAAGCTTCATGGTGGCGGTTCTCCCATTCCCAGTAAAGGTAACGACGATAGCAGCGGCCAATGGGCCGACAAGTTCTAATTATCAGGATGAAACAGTTTGCCGATGCAGGCCGGGGCGTTCAGGCGAATGCGGGTGACATCGCGCGAGATCAGCACCAGGACCAGCACAGTGGCAAGATAGGGCAGCATCGACAGAAATTCCGGGGCGATCGACAGACCCAGGCCCTGGGCATGCAACTGCGCGATGGTAAAGCCCCCAAACAGATAGGCCCCCGCCAGCACCCGCCAGGGTTTCCAGGTGGCGAACACCACCAGGGCCAGGGCGATCCAGCCGCGCCCGGCGCTCATGTTTTCCGCCCACATCGGGGTATAGGCCAAGGACAGATAGGCGCCGCCCAGACCGCTCATGGCCCCGCCGAACATGACGCACAGATAGCGGATGCGAATGACCGGATAGCCCAGGGCATGGGCGGCGTCATGGTTTTCCCCGACCGCGCGCACCACAAGTCCGGGACGGGTCGAGGACAGGAACCAATGCACCGTCGCCGCCAGGATGACCGACAGATAAACCAGGGCGTCATGGCTGAACAGCAGGGGACCAACCAGCGGCAGGTCTGAAAGGATCGGCAGATGTAATTGCGGCAGACGGTCCAGCGGCATGCCGACAAAGGGCTTGCCCACCAGAGCCGACAGCCCGATGCCGAACATGGTCAGTGCCAGGCCGGTGGCCACCTGATTGGCCAGCAGGGACAGGGTGAGGACAGCAAAAATCAGCGATACGGCAGCCCCGGCCAGGGCGGCGGCCAGAATGCCCAGGGTGGCGCTGCCGGTGCTGGCGGCGACGGCAAAGCCGGTGACGGCACCGGCCAGCATCATGCCTTCCACACCCAGATTGAGCACACCCGACTTTTCCGTCACCAGTTCGCCCAAGGCGGCGAACAGCAACGGCGTGGCCGACAGGATCATCGCGACCAGAATGGCGGTGAATTCGGCCATTTTTTACCCCTCGGCCTGTTTGCGGCCCATGCGGACGCGGTAACGCACCAGCACTTCGGCGGCCAGCAGAAAGAACAGCAGCATGCCCTGGAACACCCCGGTCACGGCGACCGGAAGCCCCATGGAAATCTGAGCAGATTCCCCGCCGATATAGCTGAGCGCCACCAAAAGCGCCGCCAGCAGAATGCCCGCCGGATGCAAACGGCCCAGAAAGGCCACGATGATGGCGGTAAAGCCATAACCCGGCGAAACCTGGGGCACCAACTGGCCGATGGGGCCAGCCACTTCGTTCAAACCAGCGATGCCCGCCAGCGCGCCCGACAGCATCAGCGACAGCCAAGTGACCCGGCGTTGATTAAACCCGGCATATCCGGCGGCGGCAGTGGTCAGGCCGATCACCTTGATCTGAAAGCCCAGAAAGGTGCGGGCCAGCAGGAACCAGCCGCCCAGGGCGACCACCAGGGCCAGAACTGCCCCCATGCCCAACCGGGTGCCCGAGATCAGGGGATCGATCACGCTGTCGGCTTCGAACATCCGCGATTGCGGAAAGTTGAAGCCATCGGGATCACGCCAGGGGCCGTGCACCAGATAATTCAGGAATAGCTGCGCCACATAGGTCAGCATCAGGCTGGTGAGGATTTCGCTGGCGTTGAAGCGGGTCTTCAGGAACGCCGGAACCGCAGCCCAAGCCAGACCGCCCAAAGCCCCCGCCGCGAACATGGCGGGCAACACCCAGGCGGCACCATCTTCAGGCCGCAGAAACAGGGCGACGCCGCTGCCTGCAATGGCCCCCATGGTCAATTGACCTTCCGCGCCAATGTTCCAAACATTGGCGCGAAAGCCGACCGTCAGGCCGATGGCGCACAGAACCAGGGGGGTGGCCTTAACCGCCAGTTCGGCCAGACCATAGGTCCCCGACAGTGGTTGAATGAAAAAGGCGTGCAGCGCCTGCCAGGGATTAAAGCCCAGCACGGCGAACAGCAGCACGCCTGCCGCCAGGGTCAGGACGACGGCCAGAACAGGGGTTGCCAGCAGCATCGCTCCCGACGGATGGGGACGGGCTTCAAGTCGGAACATGTCGGAACTCGCCCTCGTCGGGAGTATTGAAAACGCCGCCCATCAACAGGCCGATCTGTTCCACCGACGTGGTTTCGGCGGGCGACAGGTCGGACAGGCGGCCATGATAGATGACCGCGATGCGGTCACAGATGGCGAACAGTTCGTCCAGGTCCTGCGATACCACCAGCACGGCGGCCCCGCCGCGCGCCAGATCGATCAGCGCCTGATGGATGGCCGCCGCCGCCCCGGCATCGACGCCCCAGGTGGGTTGCGCCGCCACCAGAAGACGGGGCTTTTGCATGATTTCGCGGCCGATGATGAACTTTTGCAGATTGCCGCCTGACAGCGAGCGGGCCTGGGAATGATGGCCGCGCGCCGAGACGTCGAACGCCTCGATCACCTTTTCAGCATAACGCCGCGCCCGGTCAAAGCGCACCAGACCGCGGCTGACCATGCCCTGCTTGCCATATCCCGACAGCAAGGCGTTGTCGGCCAGCGACATTTCCGGCACGGTGCCGCGCCCCAAACGTTCTTCCGGCACAAAGGCCAAGCCCAGATCGCGCCGTTCACGCGGGCCCATCTGGCCGACTTCGCGCCCTTCGATCAGAACTGCGCCGGGGACGGGATTTCGATCCTCGCCCGACAGGGCGGCCAGCAGTTCGGCCTGACCATTGCCCGCCACACCGGCGATGCCGACAATTTCGCCCGCCCGAACTTCCAAATTGGCGTCAATGATGTTGGTGGCGAAAGGATCGTCCAAGGTGGTGGACAGATGGCGGACCTGCAACATCGGCGCGCCCGCCTGGACTTGGGTGGTCCGCTGCGGCGTGGTCAGCGTGCTGCCGATCATCATTTCGGCCATGGCGCGGGTTTCGGTGGTCTTGGGATCGCAAAAGCCCACCACCTTACCGCCGCGCAAAACCGTGGCGCGGTCGCACAGCGCGCGGATTTCGTCCAGCTTGTGGCTGATATAAAGAATGGTGCAGCCTTCGGCAGCCAGACGGCGCAAGGTCTCGAACAGGCGGTCCACTTCCTGCGGGGTCAGAACCGAGGTGGGTTCGTCCATGATCAAAAGCCGCGGATTGCCCAGCAGGCAGCGCACGATTTCTACCCGCTGACGTTCGCCCACCGACAGGCTGTGCACATGACGGCTGGGGTCCAAGGACAGGCCATAGCGTTCCGACACCTGGGCGATCCGCGCGGCCAGGGTCTTCATCGGGCCGGGGGTGTCCAAACCTAGGGCAATGTTTTCGGTCACGGTCAGGGATTCGAACAGCGAGAAATGCTGGAATACCATGCCGATCCCCAAGCGCCGGGCGGCGGCCGGGCTGGCGATCTGGACGGGCTTGCCGTTCCACAGGATCGAGCCGGAATCGGGGGCCAAAACGCCATAGATCATTTTGACCAGAGTGCTTTTGCCCGCGCCGTTTTCACCCAGCAGGGCGTGCACTTCGCCCGGCATCAAGGTCAGATCGACGCAGTCGTTTGCCAAACAGCCGGGAAACTGTTTGGTGATGCCGCGAAGGGCCAATCGCGGGTCGATGGTCAAAGGCTTTCATCCTTCGGGATGCTGCAAAGGCGGCACATTATATCGGCACGCTTCCGGCAACAATACTCTGTTGCTTAACTGTGGGGCATAAGTCGGTTTTATGACGCCGCAATGCCCTAAAAAGACTGTGGTTACCTAAAAACGCGATGGGCGGAGATTGCTCTCCGCCCATGCGTTGGGTTTTCCTGCGAAGGCTTACAGGCGGCTCAGCGCCGGTTCCTCGAAATGGGCCTGGTATTCGGTGATCCCCTTGGTATCGTCGAATTCCTTTTCCATCTTGGCGACCACCACGGTGGCGACGCCGTTGCCGATCAGATTGGTGATGGCGCGGGCTTCGGACATGAAGCGGTCGACGCCCAGCAACAGGGCCAGACCTTCGATCGGCAGCTGGCCGGTGGCCGACAAGGTGGCGGCCAGGGTCACGAAACCGCCGCCGGTAACGGCCGCAGCACCCTTCGAGGTCAGCATCAACAGCAGCAGGATCGACAGTTCCTGGCCAATGGTCAGGTCGATGTTATAGGCCTGGGCAATGAAGATGGCGGCCATCGACAGATAGATCGAGGTGCCGTCCAGGTTGAAGGAGTAACCGGTCGGGATGACCAGACCGACCACCGACTTCGAGCAGCCCAGACGCTGCATCTTTTCCATCATGCGCGGCAGGGCCGATTCCGACGACGAGGTGCCCAGAACGATCAGCAGTTCGTCCTTGATGTAACGCAGGAAGCGCCAAATGCTGAAGTTGTTCATACGGGCGATGGTGCCCAGAACGACGAACACGAACAGCGCCATGGTGATGTAGACCGACGCCATCAACTGGCCGAGCGCGGTCAGCGAACCGATGCCGAACTTGCCGATGGTGAAGGCCATCGCGCCGAACGCGCCCAGCGGGGCGACGCGCATGACGATCGAGATCACGCCGAAGAAGGCATGGGCGATACGTTCCAGGAAGTCTTCCACGGGCTTGCCGCGTTCGCCCATCATCGACAGGGCCGCGCCAAACAGCACCGAGAAGAACAGGATCTGCAACAGGTCGCCGCCAGCGAACGCGCCGACCACGTTGTCGGGCAGAATCTTCATCAGGATGGCGATGGCGCCCTGGTCATGGGCGGCAGTGGCGTACTTGGCGACGTCGGCGGCGGCCTTGGCGTTGCCGGCCACCACGTTCATGCCGCGGCCGGGGCCGATCAGATTGACGATCAGCAGGCCGATGCCCAGGGCAAAGGTGGTGACGACTTCGAAATAGATCAGCGCCTTCAGGCCGACTTTACCGACCTTCTTCATGTCGCCGATGCTGGAAATCCCGGTGACGACGGTCAGGAACACGATCGGGCCGATCACCATCTTGATCAGCTTGATGAAGGCTTCGCCCAGCGGCTGGAACTGTACGGCCAGGTCCGGCTTGAAGTGACCCAACAGGGCGCCAATGGTGATGGCGGTCAAAACCTGGACGGTCAGGTTGTGGTAGAAAGGCTTTTTCTGCTTTTGCGTCTGCGTGGGGTTCGCAATTTGCATTTTTTCTTTCCTTAGACGTCGTAAAACCAGGCCAGGCAGTGACACCGGGCGCTTAACGGCCCATAGTCGCAATCTGCGTGCCACTTTCGGATTGGCGCAAACCCGCCGTTTTTGGTGATTTGATGTCCGAAAAACCGCTCATATGGGCATTCTGGTGTGTGTGATTTTACGCGCATTTGAGTATTTTCATTCGGCGCGACATTCGTTTAAGAAAGTTCGTTGCTTAGATGACGGTCGGGACAGCATTTTGCTGCGACTGCAAAAAGCTAATGTATGGCGGAAATCCTGGTGGTTTCGACGGTTCTGACAAAGATGCAAGCGATAAGGCCGTGGCTGCAACAGCAGGCGCGACGGGTGCGGTTCCCGGTTTGGACCTTGCCCGCCGCGTTGTATCTGACGGTGCTGGCGGCCCCTTGGGTGGCCTTGACCGCAGTGGAATGGAGCGAAAATCAGGCCTATGAGCGGTTAGCCGCACAGGGGCGTTCGCGTCTGACTTTGTATGGGGCGACCCTGCACAGCGAGATGGAAAAATTTCGCTATATCCCCCAGGTGCTGTCGGGCGATCCCCAGGTGGTGGGCCTGCTGACCCGGCCCGATCCGGCCCGCGCTCAAACGCTGAACCTACGGCTGGAAACGATCGCGGCTTCCACCAAAGCTTCGGCCATTTATGTGATGGACCAGAACGGTTTGACTCTGTCGGCCAGCAACTGGGCTGGCGGTTCTGGCAGCTTTGTCAGTCAACGCTTTGATTTCAGGCCCTATTTCACCGGTGCGCGGGATGGGCGGGCGGTTGACTATTTTGCCCTGGGCACCACCTCGAACCTGCCGGGCTATTATATGGCCGCGCCGATTTTACAAAATGGGCAGTTTCTGGGTGTGGTGGCCGCCAAGATGTCGCTGGACGATCTGGAGCGCGGTTGGTCGGGCGGCGGCGAGCGGGTGTTCGTGGCCGACCGGCATGGTGTCGTCTTTATCACCAATACGCCGAAATGGCGGTATCGCACTTTGATGCCGCTGACCGCCGAAGATGTGCGGGTGATCCAGGAAACCCGGCAATTTGGCGAAAACTCCCTGCTGCCGCTGGGATTGGTGCCGGGCAACAAGTTGGTGACCCTGAACGGTCAGGGCTATGTGATGGTGTCCCAGACCTTCGAGGAAGCGGAAGGTGGATCACTGAATGTCCTGCTGGGGGTCAAGGACGCGCAGGCCCATGCCCGCGATGTTGGTATGCTGGCGGTGATGGTGTTGGGGCTGACTATCTTTGTCCTTTATTTTCTGGTTCAGCGTGGTCAGATGCTGCGTTCCCAAAAGCGGGAACTGGAATTACGGGTCGGCGAGCGTACCGCCGAATTGCAAGACAGCAATCAGCGCCTGCAAGGCGAGATCGTTGAGCGCCACCGTGCCGAGGCTGAATTGCAGGCCAAGCAGAGCGAGTTGGTGCAGGCCGCCAAGTTGGCGGCGTTGGGGCAGATGTCGGCGGGTATGGCGCACGAGATCAATCAGCCCTTGGCGGCGATCCGATCCTATGCCGATAACGGCAAGACCTTTCTGTCCATGGGACGCTTGGAAATGGTCGCCGAAAATCTGGGCGAAATCGCCGATCTGACCGAGCGCATGGCCCGGATCACAGGTCAGTTGAAGCAGTTTGCCCGCAAATCGTCAGAACGACAGGGCAGGGTGGTGCTGGCTGACGCCATTGAAGGGTCTTTGGCGCTGCTGGCCCCCCGCATGCGTGGTGAACAGGTGACGCTGGACTGGACACCCCCGGCGGAACCGGTGGTGATCCAAGGCGATGATGTGCGGGTGCAACAGGTGCTGGTCAATTTGTTCGGCAATGCCTTGGACGCCATGCGGGGGCAAAACGGCGCGCTTTTACGTCTTGGCCTGCGGCAAGATGCGCCTGATCTGGTATCCCTGGTGGTGCAAGACAACGGTCCGGGGATTCCCGACGATGTCATGCATCAGATGTTCGATCCCTTTTTCACCACCAAGTCGGCGGGCGAAGGTTTGGGATTGGGGCTTTCAATTTCTCAAGGCATCGTGCAGGAAATGGGGGGAACGCTCAGCGCCGCCAATCATCCAGATGGTGGCGCCCAGATGACCCTGACCTTGCGCCGCGCGGAGACGGTATGACCCTTTCGCTTTTGCTGGTGGATGATGACCGCCAGGTTCGAAATGCAGGCAAGCAGACGCTGGAACTGGCGGGCTATTCGGTCACCTGCTGCGAAAGTGCCGAACAGGCGGTCAAATTCATTACCCGCGATGTCGGGGCGTTGATCACCGATGTTCGCATGCCCGGCGTCGATGGTTTTGCCTTGATGGAAAAGGCTCTGTCCATCGACCCTGATCTGCCGGTCATCATGATCACCGGCCATGGCGATGTGTCGATGGCGGTGCGGGCCATCCGGGGCGGTGCCTATGACTTCATTGAAAAGCCCTATCCGTCGGAAATCCTGATCGATACCGTGCGCCGCGCCCTGGAACGCCGCCGTCTGGTCATGGAAAACCGCATGCTGAAGGAGGAGTTGGCCGACGCCGGGGATACGGCGATCATCGGGCGCACTCCCGCCATCGAGCGCATGCGCACCATCATCGCCGCTGTCGCCAAAACCGACGCCGACGTGTTGGTGATGGGCGAGACCGGAACCGGCAAGGAACTGGTCGCCCGCGCGCTTCATCACCAAAGCACCCGCCAGCCCCATAAGTTCGTGGCGCTGAACTGTGGGGCAATGCCGGAAAGCATTTTCGAGTCCGAACTGTTCGGGCACGAGCCTGGGACTTTTACGGGGGCGTCCAAGCGGCGGGTCGGGCGGATCGAATACGCCAACAAGGGCACGCTGTTCCTGGATGAAATCGAAAGCATGCCCATGAGCCTGCAGGTCAAAATCCTGCGTGTGCTGCAAGAGCGTGTGATCGAGCCCCTGGGCACCAATGAAGCGATCCCGGTCGATTTGCGGGTGGTGGCCGCCACTAAAATTCCGCTGAAGGTCGCCAGTGCCGAAGGGCGCTTCCGCGAGGATTTGTATTACCGGCTGAATGTGGTGATGATCCACATCCCCCCCTTGCGCGAACGGCGCGAGGATATTCCGCTGCTGTTTCAGCATTTCGTGATGAAGGCGGCGACCCGTTATGGCCAGGAACCGCCGAAATTAACGTCGGCCCTGCTGCATCGTCTGACGTCCTATGCCTGGCCCGGCAATGTGCGCGAACTGCGCAATGCCGCTGACCGCTTTGTGCTGGGATTGGGCGATGAAGTTGACGCGCTGGGGCCGGAACCTGCGGCCAGCCACCGCCTGAGCTTGTCGCAACAAGTTGAAATGTTTGAAAAAAGTGTGATCGAAAACGAGCTTGCCTTGCATCAGGGCAACGTCAAGGCGACCGTTGAGGCCTTGGCGATTCCGCGCAAAACCTTTTATGACAAGTTGCGCCGCCTGGGAATCGTTGCCGACGATTTTCGCTGATTCCCTAAGGGTTTAGGGTAAATCTCCGCCTCTTGTATATCTTGACCGCCTCGCCAGCTAATGGTGTGCTTTTGGTTTGCCAAGAAGCATTTACCAAAATGACGACTGGTGCGTGACGCGGCTGTCTGCCGCAGATGCGGAGGTGGATCATGCTGGTTGGCGTTCCCAAGGAAATTAAGACCCACGAATATCGTGTCGGCCTGACGCCCGCAGCCGTGCGGGAACTGACGGCGCGCGGCCACCGGGTGCTGATCGAAAGCACTGCGGGCGAAGGGATCGGTATTGACGATGCGGCTTATATGGCGGCCGGGGCCGTCATTACCAGTTCGGCCGAAACGGTCTTTGCCGAAGCCGATATGGTGGTAAAGGTCAAGGAACCCCAGACGGCGGAGATCGCCCGCCTGCGGGAAGGGCAATTGCTGTTCACCTATCTGCACCTTGCCCCCGACCCTGATCAAACATTTGGCCTTTTATCGTCGGGCTGTACCGCGATCGCCTATGAAACCGTGACCGACCGTTGGGGCGGTCTGCCGCTTTTGGCTCCGATGAGCGAGGTGGCCGGGCGCATGTCGATTCAGGCGGGTGCCCATTGTCTGGAAAAGGCTCAAGGTGGTTCGGGCGTGTTGCTGGGGGGCGTCCCCGGTGTCGCACCTGCCAAGGTGGTTATTCTGGGTGGCGGTGTGGCTGGAACCAATGCGGCGCAAATGGCCATCGGGCTTGGTGCGGATGTCACCATCATCGATAAGTCGATCCCCCGTTTGCGCGAACTGGATTTGCATTTCAATGGCCGGGCCCGGCTTTTATTTTCCACCGCCGACGATATCGAAACCAGCGTTGTCGACGCCGATCTGGTGATCGGAGCGGTTTTGGTGCCAGGCGGCGCCACGCCGAAACTGATTACCCGCAGCTTGCTGAAGCGCATGCGCAAAGGGTCGGTGGTAGTGGACATCGCCATCGATCAAGGGGGGTGTCTGGAAACCAGCCATCCCACCACCCACAGCAATCCGACCTTTGTCGAGGAAGGGGTGGTTCATTATTGCGTTGCCAATATGCCGGGTGCGGTGGCGCGGACATCGGCCTTTGCCTTGGGCAACGCCACGTTGCCCTTTGTGCTGGCCCTGGCCGACAAAGGCTGGCGCGAGGCCTGCAAGGCCGATCCGCACTTGCTGGCTGGATTGAATATTCATCGGGGGCGGGTGACCTATCCCGCCGTGGCCAGCGCCCTGAAGCTGGAACTGCTGGGCGCGGATAAAGCGTTGTTGATGTGAGGTGAGGGTGGTTTTGTCGAACGACACCGAGAACGGCGTTAAGGTCCGCCGTAAGTCCAATATCCGTGATGCCAATCGCAAGGTGATCCTGGCCGCCGCCGAAGATGTGTTCGCTGAACAAGGATTCGGCGGCGCAACCATGGCCGAGATCGCGCAACGCGCCAGCCTGCCAAAGGCTAATTTGCATTATTATTTTGGAACCAAAGAGGATTTGTATAAAGAAGTAATACATTCAATTTTAATTGAATGGTCATCAAATATGGCTAAAATTTCAGCCAATGATGCCCCGCGTGAAGCGATCGGAACCTACGTGCGTTCCAAGATGGAATTTTCGCGGACACGCCCCGCCGCATCGAAGGTTTTTGCCGCCGAAATGATGCGGGGAGCCCCGATTTTACAAAGCTATCTGACCGATGTTCATGCAACTGTTGCGGCGGGTCAGGCGGTTATTGATCAGTGGGTAAGTCGTGGCTTGATGCCTGCCGTTGATGGCCGTCACGCCTTCATGATGTTATGGGCGGTGACGCAGCACTATGCCGACTTTGAGGTGCAGGTCAGGGCTATTTTGGGTAAATCGCGTCTTACTCGGGCGGACTGGCAGGATATAACCGCGAAGGTGGAGACTCTGATCCTGCGAAGTCTTGGATTGTGACGAAAAGAAAAATAAAACGTAGAGAATTAGCAATAGTTTAGTCTAAAGTGTTCCCGCTGGGGTCGCGCTGGCAGTAAGAGAAATTTGATATGAATCGCCTGCTGTCCAAAGTCCGTGTGAGCTGGCAGATCGGTTTTGTAAGCCTGATCGCCTTGCTAGGTTTTACCGTCATTGGTGTGATTGACGTTTACGTCAATGTTCAACAGGCGCATCAGCGCGCTGCCATGCAGCGCCTGCAAGGGCGTCAAAGCGCTGCCAATATCCTTTATCGTTCCATCGCCGATGCCCGCTTGTTGGAAGCGGAATATGTGTTGCGTCATGACGAAAAGCTGGTCGAACAGCATGCCGTCGATGTCGGCGCTTCCGCGGAAGCCATGCAGGGGTTGCAGGACAATCAGGTCAGCAAGGAACAGGAAGCCGATATCGAGCATGCGGAAGGCTCGGTCGGTAATTACCTGGAAGCTTTTGACGGCATTATCGAGGCACAGGCCGCGATCGGTGCCGATGAAAAGAGTGGGCTGCGCGCTTCGGTGTCAGATGCCGCCGATGCCCTGGAAATGTCCATCGACCGGGCTCCGCCCGCCGTGCAGTCGGAACTGGAAGCTTTGTTCCTGCGCATGCGCCACGATGAAAAGGACTTTTCCGCCAACCGCGATGATGCCTTGATGGATGCTTTCCACGCCCGCATCAAATCCTTTACCCTGCGCCTGAAAGATGGTGTCCCTTCGGCTGAAACCCGCGCGACCATTACTGCAGCCCTGGACACCTATACCGGCGAAGTGGAAAAGCTGTTTGCCGCCATCATCAAGCTGCGCACCAGCGCGGCAACCTTGGACACCATCGCCGCTACCGACATGATGCCGGTCATCAACAAAATCCTGAAGGATGTTGATGCCGAAAATACCCGGCAGGCTGCTGAAAATGCGGCTGCGTTGGAAAAGCTGAACCAGATCATCCTTTATGCCTTGGGTGGGTCGGGGTTGATGGTGGTGTTGCTGGGCCTGCTGGTGGGCCGCGCCATTTCCAAGCCGGTTGAAGCGATGGCTGCGACCATGCATCTGGTTGCCGACGGCGAATTGTCGGTGACGGTGCCCGGTCGCGACCGCAAGGACGAAATCGGCGAAATGGCCGCTGCCCTGGAAGTGTTCCGCGACAATGCCCAGCGGGTCGAGGCATTGCGCCGCGAACAGGAAGACATGCGCCAGCGGGTCGAACAGGAACGCCGCGCCGCCGTGAATTCCTTGGCGGATAATTTTGAAGGCAGTTTCTCTAACGTCTTGTCCACCGTCGATACCGCCGTTTCCAAAATGCGCGATATGTCGGAAGTGCTGCGCGGCACCGCCGAGGCTACCCGCACGCAGGCCGAAGCGACGGCGCACCGGTCTTCGGAAAGCACCGGGGTGATCCGTCAGATGGCCGATGTGGCCGGCGCTCTTAATCAGTCGATTGGGGAAATCGGTTCGAAGGTTGTGCGCTCCAGTGAGATTGTTCGTCGTGCTGTCGAAGAAGCGCGGCGGACCGATGTCATGGTGCAGGGCCTGACCGAAGCGGCCACCCGGATCGGCGATGTGGTCAGCCTGATCAATGAAATCGCCAGCCAGACCAATTTGCTGGCGCTGAACGCCACCATCGAAGCCGCGCGGGCAGGCGAAGCTGGCAAGGGCTTTGCCGTCGTGGCGGGTGAGGTCAAGAACCTGGCCAATCAGACGGCGCGCGCCACGGACGAAATTTCCAATCAGGTCACGGCCATTCAGTCGGCCAGTCGTGAAGCCGCCACCGCCATTCAATCGATCCGAGATACTATCGAAGAGGTTGACCAAATCGCCGGTGTCATCAACGATGCGGTTGCACAGCAGACCCAGGCGACGAACATGATCACCAACAACGTCACCGAAGTCAGCCAAAGCTCGGAAGAAGTGGTGAACAGTGTGACCGAAATGGCCCGCACCGCCGCTGAGACGGGGCGTGCCGCGGTGGAAGTCCATTATTCAGCAGAAGAGCTGTCTAAGCAGGCTCAGATCCTGCACAACAACGCAGAACGCTTTATTACCCAGATCCGGCAGGGGTGATCTGAGGGGGGGGATAAGTTGGATTACCGTATTGAAAAGGCAGGAAACGGTAAGTGCGTCGCGGTCTTTTCCGGCCGCTTGACCTTTGTTGACGCCAATACCTTTCACGAAGTGACGGATGCCATTCGGCAGTCGGAGCATGCGCAGTGGGCGTTTGATTTCTCCACCCTGGAGTTTATCGATTCCGCTGGGCTTGGCATGCTGTTGATGGCACGTGATGTGGTTTCCGATCTGGGGAAGCGGCTGGTGGTGCACCATGCGCAGGGCCAAGTTCATAAGGCCCTGACCTTGGCGCGCTTTCAGGATCTGATCCAGATCGAGGAATAAGCGTGTCGATGGCCCCCCTGCCTTCGTTAGTGTGCAGCCACGGGCAGGGGATGACGCTGTGCGCCGACAGGGTGCCGGACAATCTGCGGGCGTTGCTGGTGGAAAAGGGGACATGCCCCAATGCCGGCCCCCATTGCAGCGATTGCCCGGCAATCGGCGTTGTTGCGGGCCTGCTTGGCCCCGATGGGGAACGCAAGCCCGACAATCAACCGCTTGAATTGGCCTTGCAGGATTATGGCGCTTGCGTTGAAAACGCGTTCGGCCAATTGCTGAAGGGCCCGCATTTGCAAGAGGCCTTGCAGGGCTGTGGCCTTTATATGGGAATGTCCACGGCATCGGCTTATTACACCGAACCGGCCCGCCTGTTTGCCAAGGCGTTGGATGCCCGCCTATCCCTGGGGGATGATCTGCGCGATGGGATCGAATTGGCCTTGCATGAAGCCGTGGTGAACGGTCTGTTGCACGGCAATCTCGATATCTCATCGGATGGCAGGGACACTTTGGACGGGTTCTCGCGCTATTGCGACACCATTTCATACCGTTTGGCCCAAGGGGACCTGGCCGGGCGTTTGATCGAGATTTTTGCTCTTTGGGGCAAGGATCATGTCGATGTCGCCGTCGTCGATAGCGGCAAGGGCTATGATCTGGATGCCTTGTCCATCAGCCCCGACCCATCGCGCAAATCCGGGCGGGGGCTGACTTTGATCCGGCAATTGGCGCAATCGGTGACGATCACCGACCAGGGGCGTCATATGACCATGAGGTTTGCCCGATGATCGCGGGTTCTTTACTGGGCAATGATCACGAAGGCCGGGCCGATGTGTCGGCCTGCAAGGTGCTGGTCGTCGATGATTCCGCCAGTTTCCGCAAAATCATCGGCGCATTTTTGCGTTCGGCTGGAATCGTGACCTTGGAATTTGCCGATAACGGTCGCGATGGTCTGGAAAAGGTGGCCAGTTTCGAACCTGATCTGGTGATCCTTGACATCATGATGCCCGAGATGGATGGGTTCGAGGTGTGCCGTCGGTTGCGCGCCGATCCCAAGCATCATCGTCTGCCGGTTTTGGTGCAAACCGCGTTGGAGGATCCAGCGGAACGGACGGCGGTTTTTCAGGCTGGGGCCTCGGACCTGATTACCAAGCCGATCCATGGGCCAGAGCTGATTGCGCGGGTTCGCGTGCAGTTGGAAAACCGTCTGCTGATTGGCAGTCTGGAAGATTACCGCCACCGGGTGGAAACCGAGCTGAACCTTGCCCGCAAAATGCAGGAAGCGCTGTTGCCCGATCTGTCCGGCGCCGCGGAAATTGGTCAATGCGCTGGCTTGTTGGTGGATTCCCACTTTCGTCCGTCCGCCGAAATCGGTGGGGATATGTGGACCATCCGGAATTTGGGCGATGGCAAGATCGCGGTCTCGACCGTGGATTTTTCGGGGCATGGCGTTTCAGCGGCCCTGAACACATTCCGCCTGCATACCCTGATGCATCAGTCCTTGCCGCACGAGGACGAGCCGGCAGCTTACTTGGGGCTGTTGAACGAACAGTTGGTTGACCTTCTGCCGACCCATCAGTTCGCCACCATGTTTTACGGCGTCATCGATACCCGTGCGGGTCATCTGACGTATGCCGGGGCAGGGGCTCCGTCCCCTATCCTGTCTTCGGCGGATGGGCCTGTGGCCTTGAACGCATCGGGTCTGCCGTTGGGGATAACCAGGGCCGCCACTTATAAGAACCGTTCTGCGGATTTCCCCGAGGGTGCTTTCTTGTTGCTGTACAGCGATGCCTTGGTGGAAACCGCCGATCACGATGGCAAGACGCTGGAGACCGAGGATTTGCTGTCCTGGGTATCTGACGCATTAACCAAGCGTGGGATGGCATCCCCGTTGGGAGCTTTGCTGGACCGTTTCCGCACCAACCATAAACCGCCGGATGACGATTTGACGTTGGTCTGGCTGGAAAGCCGCCACTCCTGACGGGGCACTGCGCCCTCTCGAAGTCAGGAGAGAGAGTTCCGTTAGGCAGGACGATTACGCCAGGGTAAT
This sequence comes from Rhodospirillaceae bacterium, assembly GCA_030151865.1. Classification (GTDB taxonomy): domain Bacteria; phylum Pseudomonadota; class Alphaproteobacteria; order Rhodospirillales; family Magnetospirillaceae; genus JASLCK01. Next base: position 17,596 of record JASLCK010000272.1, read on the forward strand.
TTCCTGAATTTGGGGCTGTTCGTTTAATCGATGGATGGGGCGGCCAACGGCAAGGTTGATGGTTTCCATCAGCTCGTTGCGATCAATCGGCTTGGCGATGCAGAAATCCATGCCAACCCCCAGGTAATGTTCCCTAAATTCGCTCATGGCATCGGCGGTGACGCCGATGATCGGCTGGCGGCGGCGATTGGGGTTGCTTTGTTCGGCGCTGCGGATGTGGCGGGTCGCTTCTCTGCCATCCATTTCCGGCATATGGGCGTCCATCAGCACCACGTCATAAGGGGATGCTAAAACCGCATCCAGGGCTTGGCATCCATCACCGACCACGTCCACATGGTGGCCCATACGGGTCAGCAAAGCGGAAATCAGCATCTGATTGACGGCGTTGTCTTCGGCCAACAGGATTTTCAAGGGCTCCGCTGCCAGCCAGGATTGGCCGGTGCTGCGGCGTTTGGTCACCATGTCGGAATGGGCGGCCCGGCCCAACGGCAATTCGAACGACACCACCGTTCCCAGCCCTTCGGTGCTGCGAATGCC
>JASLCK010000284.1 GCA_030151865.1 Rhodospirillaceae bacterium
TTGTCGGTCGAGCTGAGCTCGTCCTTGTGGGTGCTGCAACTGCCCAACCGCACCCAGATCTTAAGCGGCGGCACCTATCCTTACGAAGCCCAGGGCAAGCAGTATGAAATCCTGGTGGGCAACTGGCTCGACGAGAATTTCATCGACAATCTGCGCAGTGTCACCTCGATCGATCTCAGGCTTTATTACCTGCAGACCGACGGCTTTCGCATGATCTATTCCTCGCGCAGCGAGAACGGCGGCCCGCTGCCGGAAGACGCCTCGGCGGCGCTGGAGGAAGGGATCGAAAGCTATTACGACCCCCAGGCCGATGACGGCCGCCAGCGGGTGATCTATCTGCCGATCCGCAACCGCAAGGGCGAGATGATCGGCGTGATGTCGGCGGGCCTGCGTGCCACCGAAGTGCCGACCATCTGGGATTTGCCCATCAACATCCTGGTGGCGATGTTCATTTCCGGCACCGTGCTGACGGCGGTGGCCGGGCTGTTCATCTCGCGCCGCCTGTCGCGGCCGCTGCGCGCCCTGTCCGACGGCGTGCAGTCGATCACCGAGGGCGATTATCACCACCGCGTCGAAGCCAGCGGCGACGACGAAGTCGCCAGTCTGGCCAAGGTCTTCAACCATATGGCCGAACGGCTGGAACAGTTGCAGTCCCTGGAAAGCGAACTGCGCCGCCGCGACCGCCTGTCGGCCCTGGGCGAAGTGGCGGTCGGCATCGCCCACGAAATCCGCAATCCCCTGGGCACCATCAAGACTTCGACCGAGTTGGTGCGCCGCCGCGACGGGCTGACCACGTCGGACGGCAAGCTGTTGGGCTATGTCATCGACGAAGTGCGCCGCATCGACGCGTTGATCGAGGAATTCCTGTCCTTCGCCCGCCCGCGTGCCCCCATCTTGCGCACCATCTGCATGGCCAAGGTGATCGAACGCATCGCCACCTTCTGCGAGCCGGAACTGAGCCGCCATAATGTGGAAGTCTCGTTCGACGATCAAAGCGGCGGGGCGCTGGTGCAGGCCGACGAGGATCATCTGTTCCAGGCCGGGCTCAATCTGGTGCTGAACGCCATCGACGCCATGGAGGGCGGCGGACGGCTGAGCGTGCGCATCACCGCCGACAATACCCAGGTCCAGGCCAGTTTCGGTGATACCGGCCAAGGCATCGCGCCCGACGTGCAGGACAAGATCTTCAACCCCTTCTTCACCACCAAGCCCAAGGGCACCGGCTTAGGGCTGGCAAAAGTCTTCTCGGTGATGGAAAGTCATAATGGACGGGTCGATTGTGCCAGCCGGGTCGGCCAGGGCACGACCTTCACCCTGATTCTGCCGCGCTGCGTAAAGTAACCGCCATGAGCCACACCATCCTTTTGGTCGATGACGAGGAACGCCTGGCCGACGTCTTGAGCGTCGCCCTGGAACAGAACGGTTTTCGCACCCTGACCGCCCAAAACGGCCAGGACGCGCTGAAGGTGCTGGACAACGAAACCGTCGATCTGGTGCTGACCGACCTGCGCATGCCGGGGATGAGCGGGGCCGAATTGCTGCGCGAGATCAAGCAGCGCACCCCCAATCTGCCGGTGGTGGTGATGACCGCCTACAGTTCGGTCAAGGACGCGGTGCATATCATCAAGGATGGCGCCTTCGATTACGTCGGCAAGCCGGTCGATATCGACGAGCTGGAACAGACCATCAAGAACGCGCTGCGCCTGTCGGACGCCCTGACCGACAATCTGCGCCTGCGCCAGGAACTGGAAGGCCGCTACCGCTTTGACAATCTGATCGGCAGCAGCACGCCGTTCCGCTCGGTGATCGAAAACATCGCCGAGGTTTGCGAAAGCCGTGCCAATGTGCTGATCACCGGCGAATCGGGCACCGGCAAGGAAATGGTCGCCCGCTCGATCCACTATAACAGCCCGCGCCGCGACCACCCCTTTGTCGCCCTGAACTGCGCCGCCATCCCGGAAACCTTGCTGGAATCCGAACTGTTCGGCCATGTCAAAGGGGCCTTTACCGGGGCGGTCGCCAACCGTCTGGGACGCTTTGCCCAGGCTGATCGGGGCACCTTGTTCCTGGACGAAATCGGCGACATGCCGCTGGCGACCCAGGCGAAAATCCTGCGCGTCCTGCAAGAGCGCGCCTTTGAACCGGTGGGCGGCACCCAGACCCGCGCCGTCGATGTGCGCATCGTCGCCGCCACCAACAAGGATTTGATGGGCGCGGTGCAAAGCGGCGACTTCCGCGAGGATTTGTATTACCGCCTGAACGTCTTCCCCATCACCCTGCCCCCCTTGCGCGAGCGGCGCGACGATATCCCGGAACTGGCGATCCATTTTCTGGCCGCCCTCAACGCGGAAATGGGCAAGAAGGTCAACGGCTTTACCCCCGCCGCCCTAAAGGCGATGAGCGGCTATGACTGGCCCGGCAATATCCGCGAACTGCAAAACTGCGTCGAACGCGCCCTGATCCTGGCCAAAAGCCCGCAGATCGACGAATCCGACCTGCCGCGCAGCCTGTTCGCCAGCCAGCCCAGTCCACAAAGCGGCCCGCGTTTTCCCCTGGATCTGGACGGCGAGATCGAACGCTTCGAGCGCGGCCTGATCCTGGCGGCGCTGAACCGCAGCGAAGGCGTTCAGGTGCAAGCCGCGCAATTGCTGGGCATCAACGAACGCAGCCTGTGGCACCGTATCAAAAAGTACGGAATCCAAATCACCCGCCGCGCCAGCAGCGACTAAATCGCCAGGAACCGCCTTTCGACGGTCCTACTTGCGCACCATTGACGGAATGGCCGCAAAAGCGCACAACCCCGTCCACAGTCTTTGTAAGAAAACCCGCTTCCTCCTCCGCGCTGACTTTGGCGTTTATCTGCCGTTTCCGGCAACCGAAAGGATTGCAGTCCATGTTTCCCCGCTTTCTGTCCCGTCATGCTGCTGCGGTTCTGACCGCTTGTGTCGTGTTGCTGGGTGCGCCGCAGTTGTCGCGCGCCGATGATATCGCCGATGGCCGCAAGCTGGTGCAATCGGTCGTCAAGGAAGCCGTCGATAGCTTTGCCGGCAAGCAGACCACCCCGGCGGAACGCTCCACCCTGCTGCACAGCTTTATCGATCGCTATGGCGATGTCAGCCTGTCGTCCAAGGATATCCTGGGCCATTACTGGACCAAGATGACGCCCGAACAGCAGGCCGAATTCCAGGTGGTGGTGGTGGATTACGCCATCGGGTCGTGGTCCAAGCAATTGGCCGACTTCCCCGC
>JASLCK010000287.1 GCA_030151865.1 Rhodospirillaceae bacterium
CGTATACCGTCTGGGGGCCATTATTAGCACTCCCATCCGGCGAGTGCTAACGATCTAGGGGGAGGGAGGGATTCTGTCAAGGGCCTAATGGGGCTTTCCCTGATCGTCCACCATCGTCTTAGGCTAAAAGATTGAATTTCCTAGGCGTGATATCCGGCCAGAGACATTTGCATTAAAACCGATGTTTTAAATGTTTTTACATTTGACAAAGGTCAAGGTCGCTGACGGGTGCTTTCTGCGCTTTATGCTGCCCATAGGGTGTTTCGTCATCTTCCTTAAGGGCGGAAGGGATGGCGGCGGTTACTGGGAGCAAAAAGATGACGGCCAGTGTGCGCGGCAGAATGATGATGGCATGCGGCATCCCGATGTTGGGATTGTTGGGGCTTTCCTTGTTTATCCTGTCCACTTCGATTGGCGAGGCGTGGCAGATGGGGCGGTTGGAGCGGTTGGTGTCTCTGGCCCCCAAAGTCAGCGCCCTGGTGCACGAACTGCAAAAGGAACGCGGCGCTTCGGCCGGGTTTGTCGGCTCGAAGGGGCAGGGCGAGTTTGTCGGGCGCATGGAAGCGCAGCGTAAACTGACCGATCAGAAGCTGACTGACGCCCGGACCGCCCTGGCTGGGCTGGATGTCGCGGTCTATGGCGATGTCTTTGACGCCAAGATCGCCCAGGCCCATAAGGATTTGACGGCGCTGGATGCCACCCGTCAGGGCATCTCGTCCCTGACCCTGGGGGCACCGCAGACGGTGGGGTATTTCACCTCGACCATTTCCGATCTGCTGGCGGTGATCGCCAATATGTCGGCGGTCAGCCAAAATGCCGAAATCAGCGCCGCCGTCACCGCCTATAATGCGTTCTTGGAAGCCAAGGAACGGGAAGGTCAGCAGCGCGCCCTGGGCAGCAACGGTTTTGCCGCCGGTCGGTTCGAACCCGCCGCCTATCGCGCTTTTCTGGAATTGGGTGGGCAGCAGAAAGCTTTGTTGAACAGCTTCAAGCAGACTGCCCGGCCTGACTTGGTGCAGTTTTATGGCGGGACTGTCATCGGGACCGATGTCGATCAGGTGGCCCGCATGCGTGACATTGCCGCCAACAGCCCCTTTGCTGGAGATTTGGGCGGCGTTGCCGGTGCCCAATGGTTTGACGCGGAAACCGCCAAGATCAATCTGATGAAACAGGTGGAAGACAAACTGTCGGCCAATCTGGAAGAGTTGGTGCGCGAACGCAGCGCCAAAAGCCAGCATCTGGCGGAAAGCGTGGCGGTGGGCGTGGTGCTGTTGGTGGCGCTGGCGGTATGGGTCAGTCTGGCGACGGTGCGCGGCATTGTCACGCCGTTGCACCGTATTACCCAAACCCTGGGTGAACTGGCCCGGGGTGATCTTGATGTGACGGTCAATGACAACGAAAAATTGGCGGAAGTGGCCGAATTGGCCCACGCCACCGTTCTGTTGCGGGCCAGTTCGCAGGAGCGCCAGCGGCTGGCGGAAAATGAAAAGATCGCCCAACAGGCCCGCAGTCTGCGCGCCCAGCATATCGAAACCCTGACCGGATCGTTTGATGGCAAGGTCTGCACCGTGCTGCAAACTTTGGGCGATGCGTCGGACGGGATGCGTCAGGCAGCGGAAACCTTGTCGTCCACCGCCGATCAGACCAACCAGCAGGCGGCCGTGGTGGCGTCGGCGTCGGAACAGGCGGCGTCCAGCGTGCAGACCGTGGCCGCCGCTGCCGAGGAATTGTCTGCTTCCATCGCCGAAATCAGCCGCCAGGTGTCCCAGTCCAATCAGGTGTCGCAAGCCGCCGCCCGCGAGGCCGAGGCCACCACCCTCACGGTCCAAGGGCTGGCCGACAGTTCCGCCAAGATCGGTGATGTGGTCGGCATGATCCATTCCATCGCCAGCCAGACCAACCTGTTGGCCCTGAACGCCACCATCGAGGCAGCCCGCGCGGGCGATGCGGGCAAGGGCTTCGCCATGGTGGCGGGCGAGGTTAAGAATTTGGCGACGCAAACCGGCAAGGCGACAGAAGAAATCACCGCTCAAATTAACGCGGTGCAAGCCGCCACCCAACAAGCAGTGTCAGCCATCGGCGCGATTGTCGGGCGCATCGATGAAATCAGTCAGATCACCGGGGCCATTGCCGCCGCCATCGAACAGCAGGCCGCTGCCACCGCCGAGATCGTGCGTGGGGCGCAACTGGCCGCCAATGGGGTTCAGGATGTGTCGGATCATATCGCCAGTGTGTCCGAGGTCACCGAACAGACCGGCACGGCCGCCGCGCAACTGTTGTCCTCGGCCCTGTCGGTGGCCGATCAGTCGGGTGGGCTGAAACATGTGGTGGGCGATTTTCTGACCGACGTGAAAGCCGCCTGATCAAGGGGGGAAGACAAATTGAGGGAAGGCGTGATTGCCTTCCCTCCTGTGTTTTCAGGCCTCAGCCCTGGCGGACTTTTTCGACGAAGCCGTGGATGTTGGTTCGCAACGTCTTGGAATCCGACGACAATTTTTGCGCCGACGACAGCACGGTGGCTGACATTCGCCCGGTTTCCTGTACGGCGATGGTCACGCCGCCGATATTGTGGGACACCGATTGGGTGGCGTGGGCAGCCTGTTCGATGCTGCGGGCAATTTCCGCCGTGGCGGCGTTCTGCTGTTCGACCGCCGAGGCGATGGCGGCGGAAATCTGGTCAATCCGCCGGATGGTGGTGCCGACATTCTGAATGGCCGTGACGGCCCGCGTGGTTTCCGCCTGGATTGCCAGAATTTGCTGGGAAATATCCTCGGTCGCCTTGCCGGTCTGGTTGGCTAAATTCTTGACCTCGCCCGCCACCACGGCAAAGCCTTTGCCCGCTTCACCGGCGCGCGCGGCCTCGATGGTGGCGTTCAGGGCCAACAGGTTGGTCTGGCTGGCGATACCGTTGATCATTTCGATAATCTCACCAATGCGGGTGGCCGAGTCCGACAGACCTTGCACGATGCTGTTGGCGGCGTCGGCTTCGGTCACGGCGTCGCGGGCGATGCGGGCGGAATCGCCGACCTGACGACCGATTTCCGCTACCGAACTGGACAATTCCTCGGTAGCAGAAGCGACGGTTTCCACATTGGCAGCGGCCTGTTCCGATGCACTGGCAACGGTGGCAGCCTGACTGGAAACATCGCTGGAGAGGGACGACAGGGTGCGGGCCATCTGCTCCATTTCCGACGTGGCGCCCAGCGTATGTTCCATCACCGTGGCGACGTCGCTTTCCAGATGACCGGCCAGCATGTTCATTTCGTCGCGGTGTTGGGCTTCGGTCTGTTGCTTGATGCGAGCGCTTTCGGTTTCGACCCGTTTTTTGTCGATGGCGTTTTGTTTGAACACCGCCACCGAGCGGGCGATTTCGCCCACTTCGTCGTGACGGTTGATGCCCACGATCTCGACATCCAGATCGTCGCGGGCCAGACGGTCCATGACGCCGATCACTTGGTGGATTGGTGACGAAACCGACCGGCTGATGACCACCGCCATGCCGGTGCCCAGGATAACCCCCACCAACACCAGGATCAGGCTAACGGTGCTGTCGCGGGCAAAGTTCTCTTCCCCTTCCCGTAACCCGCTTTTGGCCTCTTCCGCCTGATAGTCCAAAAGCTTGCGCAAAGGGGTGCCCGGTTCGCGGAACCGTTGGGTGCCTTCCTGGTTCAGAAGTGTCAGGGCGGCGTTGGCGCCATCGCCTTTTTCGATGCGCTCCCAAAGCTGGGTCAGGAAAGCGCGGTAACTGGTCATGCCTTTTTCGAATTCCGCCGACAGGTCCTTTTCTTCCTTGGTCCGGTCGGTCTTCAGAAATTCGCCCCAGGCTTTATCAAGATCGGCCATTTGAGCCGTGTATTCTTTTTTAAGATTGGGAATTTTGGCGGGGTCGGTCTCGATGGCGGCGCTGGCGACGCGCACGCGCACCCGATGCAGGCTGTCCATCACATTGGACAGGTTCATCATCATCATGGTGCTGCCCTGGGTGACGTCCTGAAAACTGTCGTGCAGGGTATTCATGCCCCGGATGCCGCAGCTGCTGGTCGTTCCCAGGATAATCAGCATCAACAGGGTGAGAGTCCCGATCTTGCGGGAAATGCGCCAATCAAGCGACATGATCCAGTCCCCCCTTATCTCGCCGCGCGCGTTCGTCAAATCTTTCAATTTGATCTTATCAGGCGAGAATGGGTGTTGGGTATGCGGCTTATGTTGGAGGTTTCTCTCGATCGTTTATATAAAACGATACTATTTATAGATTTTTATTCTTTTGTTTGGGGGGATTTTTCTAAGGTCTTATGCTGAACGACATAGGGGCATTCAGCTATTTTCGCCTTCTGCATCCAGGTCTTTGTCCAGATCGCTGTCCAGGCTGTGGCCGTGGCGCAGACGGCGATAGAGAAAGACCCCCAGGAAAGCCGAGGCGATGAACAACGCGGCGCTGAGTGAAACGCGCAGCATGGGATCGACATTGATGCCGGTGCCCAGCAGCACGAACACCAGGGTTTGCGGCACATAGCCGATCAGCGATCCGACAAAGAATGGCATCGGCCGGACCGAGGACACGCCCGCCACCAGATTGGTCAGCAGGTTGCTGCCCACCGGCAAAAAGCGGATCAGGATGGCCATGGTGATGGGATTGCCGCGCAAAAAGGCATCCACCTTGGCGACACGGGCGGCAAACTTGTGCATGACCAGGTCGCGGCCCAGCAGGCGGGCATAGAAGAAGCAGAAGACGCAGCCTGCGAGAGAGGCGAGCGACGACAGCAGAATGCCGTTCAGCAATCCAAAGGCATACCCGCCCAGAAAACACACCGCCTGACGGGGGAACCCGATAGCGATGGCGACGGTGCCGATGGCCAGATAGATCAACTCGCCGTTCAGGCCATGGCCACGAATCTGACTGTCGATCCAATGTTCGTTCAGGGCGTCGGCCAGACCCGACGCTTTCAGGCCCCAGCCCATCAGGGCCAGCGACAGGATCAGCACCATGCCCTTCAGCAACAGCTTGGGGCGCACGCCGCCAACGGTGCGGTCGTGATGGGCGGCGGCAGAGGGCGGGGGCGTGGTCACGGACGAAGCACCGATCAGTCCTGGTGGTCGATGACGGGAACGCTGGCGCGGGCTTGCAGCCACATCACTCCGAACAGATCGACGATGCCGACCCACAGGCGGTTCCACACGCCGTATTTCGACACACCGCGTTCGCGGGCGCGGTGATTGACGCGCACCGACACCACCTTGCCGCCGCGCCGGATCATCAAAGCGGGCAGAAAGCGGTGCATATGGTTGAAGCGCGGCATGTCCAGAAAGGCGGCGCGGGTAAAGACCTTAAGGCCACATCCGGTATCGGGGGTGTCGTCCTTGAGCAGACCGGCGCGGATGTTGTTGGCGATCTTCGACGAAATCAGGCGGATGCCGTCGTCCTGGCGCTTTTGACGATGACCGGCGACCAGCAGAAAGTCGCGCTTGTTCTCGGGCTCGGCCAACAGGCGGTCCAGCATGGCGGGGATGTCGGCGGGATCGTTCTGACCATCGCCGTCCAGGGTGGCGATGATGGCGGCGCGGGCAGCCTTGACGCCGGTGGCGACCGCCTGGCTCTGACCACAGCTGTTGTGGTGGCGCACCACCCGCAGCATGGGGAACTTGGCCTTGGTTTCGCTCAGCACACGCGGGGTGGCGTCGTCGCTGCCATCATCGACATAGATGATCTCGAACGCGGCCTTGCCGTTCAGCGCGGCGTCGATTTCCGTGACCAGGGGCAGGATGTTATCGGCTTCGTTCTTGACGGGAACGACCACCGCCAGAAGCGGAGCCTGAAGGTCTTGGGTCTGCTGGGTCATGGATCGCCGATCCGGTTGGGGAAGAAAAAGCGCCTCTTCTTACAACGGCGGGCGCGCGGTGACAATGATTGCGCGGGGCCGCGTGCTATAATGATCGGATGTCGTCACGGCAATGGAGGTAGGTCATGAACGTCCTGCCGATCGAACAGGCCTTCACCTTGTTGGAACCGGGGCCCGTCGTTCTGGTGACCACCAGCGACGGCGGCATCGACAACATCATGACCATCAGTTGGACCATGGTGATGGATTTCGCCGCCACCTTCGCCATCACCACCGGGCCTTGGAACCATTCCTATGCCGCGCTTGCCAAGACCCGAAGCTGCGTGATCGCGGTGCCCGGCGTCGATCTGTTGGATCAGGTGGTGGGGATCGGCACCTGTTCGGGCAGCCAAGGCGACAAATTCGCCCGCTTCGGCCTGACCCGCCTTGCCCCCAAACAGGGGAGCGCGCCCCTGATCGGCGAATGTCTGGCCAATATCGAATGCCGGGTGGTCGAGATTATCGAACGGCACGGCATCGTCGTGTTGGAAGGGTTGGCGGCCTATCAAAACCCTGATCGGGCCGAACGGCGCACCTTGCATGCCGTTGGTGACGGCACCTTTGTCGCCGATGGCGAACGCTTTGACCGGCGGATGATGATGCGATCTAAACTGCCGCCCCAATGTCTGGACGGGTTTTAGGTCAGCCTTGCTTGGGCTTGGCTCCGCCCAGATAGACTTCGACCACCTTGGGGTCGTCGCGCACCAGATGGGGCGGGCCTTGCACCAGCAATTTGCCTTCGGCCATCACCATGACGCGGTCGGCGTGGCCGAACACCACATCGATGTCATGTTCGGTGAACAGCACCCCCATGCCTTGGCCGCGCGCCAGATTGGCCACCAGAGCCATCAGATCGGCCCGTTCCTCGGGCGGCATGCCTGCGGTGGGTTCGTCCATCAGCAGCAGGCGGGGATGGTCGGCCAGGGCCAGGGCCAGTTCTACCCGCTTGACGTCGCCATAGGCCAATTCGCCGCAAATGCGGTCAGCCAGATGGGGAATGCCGACCATTTCCAACACCTCCATCGCTTCGCGGGCATGGGCGCGTTTGGCGTTGGCAAAGGGGTTGAACAGGCGATATCCCGCCGACAGCATCGACATCTGCACGTTTTCGCGCACGGTCATCGAGGCAAAGGTGGCGGCGATCTGAAAGGTGCGGCCCAATCCCAGACGGAACAGGCGATGCGGCGGGGTGCCGATCAGTTCGTGCCCGTCCAGCAGGATGCTGCCGCTATCGGGGGGCAACTGGCCGCCCAGCATGTTGAAGCAGGTGCTTTTGCCCGCGCCGTTGGGGCCGATCAGGGCCATCATCTCGCCCGACAGCAGGGTGAACGACACGTCATCGACGGCTTTGACGCCGCCGAAAGATTTGGTCAGGTGGTTGACGGCCAGCAAGGTCATTTGCGCTTCGCCCCCGCCAGCAGGCCGCCCGGAAAGACCAGGACCAGCACGACGATGACACCGCCCACCACCATGCGCCAGATGTCGGTATGAGACGACAGGCCGATCTTCAGCGCGATATAGGCGGCAGCGCCGACCAGCGGCCCGGCGATACTGCCCATGCCGCCCAACAGCATCATCATCAACGCATCGACCGATGTGGCGATTGAGGCGACATCGGGGAACACGCTGCCCTTCAGCAGGGCGAACAGTCCGCCCGCCGCCCCGGCCAAGCCACCCGAGACGGCAAAGCCGTACCAGCGTTGGCGGGCGGCATTGATGCCCAAAGCCTCGGCCCGCAGCGCCGAATCGCGGGCGGCGCGCAGCCCGAAGCCAAAGGGCGAGCCATGCAGCCGCCACAGCAGCGCAAAGGCCAACCCGGCCAAGGCCAGGGTCAGATAATAAAACCGCACCGGCCCGGCGGCCCAGGCTTCGGGCCAGACGCCCAGAATGCCGTTGTCGCCGCCGGTGATCTCGTAGGCCTGAAAGGCAAAGGAATGGACGATTTGCGCCAAGGCCAGGGTCAGCATCGCCAGGTAGACACCCGACAGCTTGACGGCCAATCGGGCAAAGGCGAACGCCGCCACGGCGGCAACCAGCGGGGCCAGAAAGATCGATTGCAGCATGCCCAGGGCATTGTGGCCGAAGGCGACGGTATAGGCCCCAATGCCGAACCAGGCCGCATGGCCAAAGCTGGTCATGCCACCCAAGCCGGTCAACAGCAGCAGGCTGGCGGCGAACAGGCCCAGGATGATGATTTCCGACCCGACATTCAGCAGGTAATCGCCCGCCACCAACGGGGCCAAAGCGGCCAGTGCCGCCACCCCCAGCATGATCTTGGCGAAACGACGATCCCCCACCAGGGGGGCTTGCGCCGCCGGGGATGCGGGCTGCGACAATTCCGGGCTGCCCAACAGACCGCGCGGCCGCAGGCTCAGCACCACCGCCATGGCGGCGAACATCAGCACCAGCGTCGCCTTGGGCCACAGCCATGTGCCGAACGACGACAATTCGCCCAACAGCAACGAGGCCAGGAACGCGCCGGGCAAACTGTCCAGACCACCCACCACCACCACGACAAAGGCGGCGACCACCACTTCGGTACCCATCTGGTGGTGAATGGCGGCGCGCGGCAGTTCCAGCGCCCCGCCAAGACCGGCCAGGGTTGCCCCCAGGGCGAAGACGGCGGTAAACAGCTTGGCCTGATCGACCCCCAGGGCCGACACCATGTCGCGGTCGGCGGTGGCGGCGCGCAGCAGCACGCCGAACCGGGTGCGCTTCAGCAACAGCCACAGGCCCGCCATCACCAGCGGCCCCAGCACGATCAGAAACAGATCATAAAGCGGAAAGGTGTGGCCCAGGATCGACACGGCACCCTTAAGGCCGGGCGCACGCGGCCCCAAAAGTTCTTCCGGCCCCCAGATCAGCGGCACCAGATCGTTCAAGATCAGGGTGACGGCAAAGGTGGCCAGCAGTTGGAACAGTTCGGGCGCATGATAAATCCGGCGCAGCAGCGCGGTTTCCAGCACGATGCCAACCAATCCCACCGCCAGACCGGCCATGGGTACGGCGACCCAGAAGCCGAACGGCTTGGCCAGGCTCCAGGCCAGATAGGCCCCCAGCATGTAAAGGCTGCCATGGGCGAAGTTGACGATCCGGGTCACGCCGAAAATCAGCGAAAGACCCGCCGCCACCAGGAACAGCGATGACGCCCCGGCCAGACCTTGAAGGAATTGGATGATAACAAAATCCATGAGGATGGATTTACCCCATTATGTTGCGGCGCACAATGGAGTTCGGAGCCGTTGGCTCTAGCGGCCTGGGCGATCCCCGTAATGCTGGCGCTTTTGCGAATACATGCGTTGGTCGGCGATTTCAATCAGGTCTTTGATTTCGCGGCCGTCATTGGGGGAATGGGCGGCGCCGATACTGGCCCTCAGGCGCAAATCGCGGCCTTCAAACAAAAAGGGCGCGCAGATGCGGTCCTTCAGGCGGGTGATGGCGACGTCCACTTCCTCGGGCGTGCCGACCGGCGACAGCACCACTGCGAATTCGTCGCCCCCCAGGCGGGCGGCGGTGTCCGATGACCGGGTGGCCTGACCGATACGGCTGGCCAGTTCGGTCAGGGCGGCATCCCCGGCGCGATGGCCCAAATTGTCGTTGATGCCTTTAAGGCCGTTCATGTCGATCATGATGACGCCGGTGGCCAGATGATCGCGCTGGCCGCGCGACAGGGCGCTGTGCAGTCGTTCCATGAACAGGGCGCGGTTGGCCAGTCCGGTCATTTCATCGTGGGTGGCGCGATGGAACAGGGTGTCGATATCGTATTTGGCGGCAAAGAACATCGCCGCCCCCACCACGTCCGACAGCAGGTTTAAAACATCCTGATCGCGCTTCTTAAACTTTCCGGGTTGGCTGGATACGGCTTTCAGCGCCCCCACCACCGTGCCGTTGTGTTTGAGCGGCATAATCAGCATTGACCGCAGGCCTACTCTGCGGCAGGCGTCACGATCAACGCGGGGGTCGTCTTCCGAATCGTCGCAGAGCATAATCTGGCCGGTCCGCACACACAGGCCCGACAGGCTGTGATCGATGGACAGTCCCAGACCGATCTGCCCGGCAGCGGTGCCCGATGCGGCGCGATAGACCATTTCGGTCCCCTCGGCCAGTTCCACTGCAGCGCCATCGGCATCCACCAGGGCCAGGGTGCGATCGGCTACCAAAGACATCACGCCGCCCAAATCCAGTCCCAGCTTGGCGACCTGGGTTTGGATGTCGATGATGTCGAATAAATGTTGGCGGGTTGGCATGGCGGGAAAGCGCTTCGGTCTTTAGTCCGCCGCCAGCCGCGCCTGGAAGCGATAGGGGTGGGCGGGATAAACGCCCAGGATGCGCACTTCGCGCGAAAAGAAGTCCAGTTCTTCCAAGGCCAGACGAACATGGGGATCGTCGGGGTGGCCTTCGATGTCGGCATAGAACTGGGTGGCGGCGAAGTTGCCTTCCACCTGATAGCTTTCCAGCTTGGTGATGTTGACGCCGTTGGTGGCGAACCCGCCCATGGCCTTGTAAAGGGCGGCGGGTACGTTGCGCACGCGGAAGATGAAGCTGGTGACGCAGGGCCCGGCGCGGCGGTCGGGGTCCTTGGGTTCGGGCGCCATGATCAGAAAGCGGGTGGTGTTGTGCTCGGCGTCTTCGATGCCGCCCGCCAGACTATCCAGGCCATAGATTTCACCGGCCAGTTCCGACGCGATGGCGGCAATCGACTTGTCGCCGCGCGCCGCCACTTCCGCCGCCGAACCGGCGGTGTCGGCGGCAACCACCGGCTTCAAGCCATGGATGCGCATGAAATTGCGGCATTGGCCCAGGGCATGCACATGGCTGCGCACGGTTTTCACGTCCGACAGTGCCGCACCTTTGACGCCCAGCAGGTGATGGTTCACCCGCAGAAAATACTCGCCAATGATATGCAGGCGCGAGCGCGGCAGCAGGTGATGGATGTCGGCCACCCGGCCTGCCACCGAATTTTCGATGGGGATCATCGCCAGCGAGGCGCGGCCTTCGTCCACGGCGGCAAAAGCATCTTCGAACGCAGGGCAGGGCAGGGGCTCAAGATCGGGGAAGGTGATCTTGCAGGCCAGGTGGG
>JASLCK010000334.1 GCA_030151865.1 Rhodospirillaceae bacterium
ATGCCTCGTTCCGCCATTACGACCGTCTGAACCGTAACGGCGAGCGCGCCGTGCTGATGGATGCGCCACCACCCCAGGAAGATGTCCGCCCCTTCTTGAAAGTGGCCCATCACCTGCTGGATTTGGGCTATAGCGCGCCCGCCATCTTGGCCGAGGATAGCGAAGCCGGATTGCTGCTGCTGGAAGATCTGGGCGACGACACCTTCACCCGCCTGCTGGCCAAGGGCGAGGACGAGGAAGACCTCTATTGGCTGGCCATCGACATGCTGATGGACCTGCACGGCAAGGGTGCCAAGGCGATCCTGCCCGGCCTGCCGTCTTATGACGACGAACGACTGCTGACCGAAGCCCTGCTGCTGACGGATTGGTACATTCCCGAAATGATTGGCGGAACCCTAACCGAAGCGGCGCGGCAGGATTATGTGCGGATTTGGCGTAACCTGATCCCTTCGGCCCGACGGGTACCGGAGACCATCGTCTTGCGGGACTTCCACGTCGATAACCTGCTGCGCCTGGATCGCCCCGGCGTGCGGGCCTGCGGCGTTCTGGATTTCCAAGATGCCGTCATCGGTCCCATCACCTATGACCTGATGTCGCTGTTGGAAGATGCCCGGCGCGATATTCCGCCCGATCTGATCAGCGGGCAGCGTCAACGTTATCTGGATGCCTTTCCGTCTCTGGACAAAGACGCCTTCGATACATCGTGGGCGATCCTGGCTGCCCAGCGCCACGCCAAGGTGATCGGCATTTTCACCCGCCTGTGCCGCCGCGACGGCAAGCCCCTCTATCTGGGGCACATCCCGCGGGTCTGGCGTCTGCTGGAAGCCGCCGTCGAGCATCCCGAACTGGCCGAGCTGCGCCATTGGCTGGACCAGAACATCCCCAAGGACAAACGCCGGGTGCCCCAGCCATGAGCCACTTTCTACCCACTCATGCCATGGTGCTGGCTGCAGGCCTTGGCCTGCGCATGCGCCCCTTAACCGAACACACCCCAAAGCCGCTGATCGCGGTGGGCGGGCGCACCATGTTGGACCGGGTATTCGACCACCTGGACCAAGTGGGTGTTGCCCAAAGGGTGGTCAATGTCCATTGGTTGGGTGGGCAAATCCGGGATCATCTGGCGGGACGGTCCGACACGGTGATTTCCGACGAAAGCGACGCCTTATTGGAAACCGGCGGCGGCGTCGCCAAGGCTCTGCCGCTGTTGGGCGATCAGCCGTTCTTTGTCTGCAATGCCGACATCATCTGGCGCAACGGGTCGGTTCCGGCGCTGCGCCGTCTGGCCGATGCCTGGGATGATGACCGCATGGATGCCCTGCTGCTGATGCAGCGCACCGCCGGAGCCTTTGGCTATGAAGGCCGGGGCGACTTCTTCATGGATACCAAAGGTGTCCTGACCCGCCGCGTCGAAAAGGAAGTCAGCCCCTATCTGTTCGCGGGCGTGCAGATTTTGCATCCCCGACTGTTTCAGGACTGCCCACATGGGGCGTTCTCACTGAACCGCCTTTACGATCAGGCGGCGGCGGCAGGCCGTCTGTTCGGTATCGCCCATGACGGTGAGTGGTATCATGTCGGCACCCCCGATGCCTTGAGCGAAGCGGAAGCGCTGATGGCCGCCCGTGCCGCCGAAGACCCCCAGGGGCATTAAGCACCGTAAAAGGGAAACAGAGCGTCATGACGTCAGCCCCGCCCTCGGTTTACACCATCCCGCCGGGCGAAAGTTTCGTCCATGCCCTGGCACGCGGTCTGCTGGCAGAAACCAAGGGCGATCCCATGGCCCTGGCGGATTATCTGATCCTGCTGCCCAACCGCCGCGCCGGGCGCGCTTTACGCAACGCCTTTCTGCGTCTGTCGGAAGGCCGCCCGCTGCTGCTGCCGCGCCTGCGCGCCCTGGGCGACGCCGACGAGGAAGAACTGGCCCTGTCGGCGGGGGTCGAACTGGGTCTGCCCCCGGCCATTCCCAGCTTTCGCCGTCAATTGCTGCTGGCCCAACTGATCCAGAAATTGGGAGCCGCCCGCGACGGCTCCAAGCCGACCGCCGAGCAGGCGGTGCGTCTGGCGTCCGAGTTGGCCAGTCTGCTCGATCAGGTCCATACCGAGGGCTTGAGCTTCGACAAGCTTAAGGATCTGGTGAGCGAGGAATACGCCGCCCACTGGCAGATCACCTTGGACTTCCTGAAGATCGTCACCGAACATTGGCCGACCATTCGCGGGGCCGACTGGATGGATCCGGCGGAACGGCGCAATCATTTGATGGAAGCCCAAGCCGCCGCTTGGGAGAAATCGCCGCCCAATCATCCGGTGATTGCCGCAGGCTCTACCGGCTCGATCCCATCCACCGCCCGGCTGTTGTGCACGGTGGCCCGCCTGCCCAAGGGACGTCTGGTGCTGCCCGGCCTGGACCCGCATATGGACAGGGCCAGTTGGGACAGTCTTCTCGACCCGGCCACCCATCCCCAAACCCATCCGCAATATGGTTTGGCCCGTCTGCTAGACCGGCTGGGCATGAAGCCCCATCAGGTGCGTATGTGGGCCGATTGCCGCCCCAGCCCACGGGCTTGGCTGATCTCGGAGGCCATGCGTCCCGCCGCGACCACCGAAGCCTGGCGGCAATTGAGCAGTGAACGGCCCGACGCTGCCCAAGCATTGCAGCAGATCACCCGCATCGACTGCCCCACCCCGCGCGAGGAAGCCGGGGCCATCGCCCTGATCCTGCGCTCTGCCCTGGAAGATGAAACCAAGACCGCCACGCTGGTCACCCCAGACCGTTATCTGGCCCGACGCGTTACCGCCGAGCTTCGCCGTTACGATATCGAAATTGACGATTCCGCCGGGCAATCGCTGGAACTGACCCCGCCCGGCGCGTTCCTGCTGCTGACTGCCCATATGGTGGCCGAACAATTTGCCCCGCAAGCCCTGTTGGCAGCGCTGAAACATCCCATGGCCCAGGGCGGCCTGGCCCAAGGCAGCTTCCGCGCTCGCTTGCGCCGCCTGGAACGCTCGGTCTTGCGCGGACCGCGCCCCGCGCCGGGGTTGGCTGGTTTGATGGCGGCGGTCAAAGCTACCCCGGATAAGCTGCTGTCCCAGGCCGATAAGGAACGCCTGTTGCTGTGGCTGGGCAATCTGCAAACCATGGTACAGCCCTTTGCCGATCTGATGGCCCAACCGGAAGCGCCATTGGCCGATCTGCTGCGCGAACACGTCACCTTTGCCGAAGCCATTGCCGCCGATGATCAGAAAACGGGAGCGGAACGGTTATGGCGAGCCGATGCCGGACAGGTGGCCGCCGACTTCGTCGCCGATCTGGCTCAAGCCGCCGACGCCATGCCGTCGGTTCAGGGCGACGCCTATCCCGGCCTGTTGCGCGGCCTGATGACCGGCCAGATGGTCCGCCCGCCATGGAGCGGCCATCCCCGTCTGCAAATCTGGGGGCCGGTGGAAGCCCGCGTCCAACATACCGATCTGATGGTTCTGGGCGGGTTGAACGAAGGGGTCTGGCCGCCAATCCCTTCGGCCGATCCGTGGATGAGCCGTCCCATGCGCAGCGATTTCGGCCTGCCCCTGCCGGAACGGCGCATCGGTTTGTCGGCCCACGACTTTGCCCAGGCGTTTTGCGCTCCCCACGTGGTGATGACCCGCTCCGCCCGTGTCGATGGTGCCCCCAGCGTGCCGTCGCGCTGGCTGATGCGCTTGGATGCGGTATTGCAGGCCTGCGGCGTCAAGGCGCCGTGGGAAGCCTCGCCCTGGGTGCAGTGGCATGGCCGGTTGGATCAACCCGATCGCTTTCAGCCGGTGCGTCCACCCGCACCGCGCCCCCCGGTCGAGGCGCGACCTCGCCAGTTGTCGGCCACCGCCGTCGAAACCTGGATGCGCGATCCCTATGCCATTTATGCCCGCCATATCCTGGGGCTGAAGGCGCTGGATCCCATTGATGCCGATCCCGGGGCCGCCGATTATGGTGATGTGGTTCATCGCAGCCTGGACCAGTTCTTGAAAGCCCATCCACGCGGGCCATTGGGCGACGACCCCTTGGCCGAGTTGACGGCCCTGGGCGATGCCAATTTCTCAGAATTGCTGGAAAGCCGACCTGGCCTTGCAGCGTTCTGGTGGCCGCGCTTTCAGCGCATCGCTGCCTGGTTCATTTCTCAGGAACGCGACCGCCGCGCCAAGATCGCCGAAGTACACAGCGAACTGGAAGGGGCGCTGACCATCGCCGCCCCGGCCGGGGATTTCGTGGTGACGGCGCGCGCTGACCGCATCGACCTGTTGCAGGACGGCACCCTGGCGCTGATCGATTACAAGACCGGCGCGCCGCCCACCGCCAAGGAAGTCGCCGCTGGATATGCCCCGCAATTGCCCATCGAGGGACTGATCGCCCGCCACGGCGGTTTTAAACGGATTGGAGCCCGCCCGGTGGGCGAAATGCTGTATTGGCGGCTGGGCGGCGGCAATCCGGGCGGGCAGGAACGCAATGCCGGTTCAGACCCGGAACGACTGATCGAAGAAGCGATGGAGGGTCTGGCCGGTCTGATCTCGGCCTTTGACAATCCCGACACCCCGTACGAGGCTCGGCCCCATCCCGACCGCGCCCCCAAATACAGCGATTATCTGCATCTGGCCCGCGTCAAGGAATGGGCGGTCGGCGGCGGCGAGGACGGTGACGCATGACAAAGCCCCTGATCGATCCCTCGGCCCCGCAACGGCGTGCCGCCAATCCCGCCAGTTCGGTCTGGGTCGGCGCGTCGGCAGGCACCGGCAAAACCAAGGTGCTGACCGACCGTGTGCTGAACCTGCTGCTGGCGGGCACCGCGCCGCATCGGCTTTTGTGCCTGACCTTCACCAAGGCGGCGGCGGCGGAAATGTCCAACCGCATTGCCGATAAACTGTCCAAATGGGCCACCATGCCCGACCAGGACTTGGCCCGCGAACTGCGCGACCTGTTGGACCGCGACGCCGACGACACCCAAATGACCCAGGCGCGGCGTCTGTTTGCCCGCGTCTTGGATACGCCCGGCGGCATGCGCATCGAGACCATCCACGCTTTCTGCCAATCGCTGCTGCGCCGTTTTCCCCTGGAAGCCGGGCTGGCCCCGCATTTCCAGGTGATGGATGACCGCGACGCCGGAGAAATGCTGGATCAGGCCCGCGAAGAAGTGCTTTTGTCGGCCCGCGCCAATGCCGACCCGACCCTGGCCGGAGCGTTGGATGTCATCACCGCATCGGTCCATGAAACCAACTTCCCCGATCTGCTGGCCGAGTTGATTCGTGAACGCGGACGTTTGTTGCGTCTCCGGGATAAATTTGGCGGCATGGATGGCGTCATCGCCGAAATCCGCCGACGCCTGGGATTGCAAGGCCGAGAAAGCCCAGAAGACATCTTGTTGTCCGCCAGCCGGGACGACGCCTTTGCCGCCGACGCCTGCCGCCGGGTGATGGAGGTTATGCAGGGCGGATCGGGGGAGGATCAGAAAAAAGCCCAGGCTATGGCCAATTGGCTGGCCCTGCCCCCGCAAGGCCGGGCGGAAAAGTTCGACGATTGGCGCTCGGTGTTTTTGACCGACAAGGGCGAGCCGCGCAAACGGCTGTGCACTAAAAAGATCGAAGACGCCCTGCCCAGCGCCACCGCCACCTTATCGCGGGAAGCCGAACGGCTGGTGGCGCTGTCGGATCACCTGCGTGCCGCCGTTACGGCCCGGGCGACCGAAGCCCTGCTGACCCTGGGGAACGCCTTGTTGTCGTCTTATGCCCGCCAAAAAGCGGCGCGATCCATGCTGGATTACGACGATCTGATCCTGACCGCTGTGCGACTTTTGGAACAACCCGGTACCTCCGCCTGGGTGCTGTTCAAGCTCGATGGCGGCTTGGATCATGTGCTGATCGACGAAGCCCAGGACACCAACCCCGACCAATGGGCGGTGGTGCGCGCCCTGACCGGCGAGTTCTTTTCGGGCCAGGGCCAGCGCGAAGATTGCCTGCGCACCGTCTTCGCGGTGGGCGATGCCAAGCAATCGATTTACAGCTTTCAACGTGCCGATCCCCGCGAATTCGAGCATATGCGCAAGCTGTTCGCCACCATCGTTCCCCAGGCCAATGGCCGGTGGGAGGAAGTGGATCTGATGACCTCGTTCCGCTCCACCGCCGCCGTGCTGGATGCCGTGGACTTGGTGATCAATTCCAACGGCGGGCGCGATGGCGTGGTGGCCCCCAATGAACGGGTAGATCACCTGCCATTCCGCCATGGTGCCGCCGGTCTGGTGGAGGTTTGGCCCCCCATCGAACCCAAGGCCGCCGACGAACTGGCCGCTTGGAAACCGCCTATCGAACGCATTCGCGGCGACAGCCCGCGCGGCCGTCTGGCCAAACTGGTGGCCGCCAAGATCGACCACATGGTGCGTGGCAAGGAAATGCTGCCCTCCCGCGGCCGCCCGATCGGACCGGGCGATGTGATGGTGTTGGTGCGCCGCCGCAACGCCTTTGTCGAAGAGTTGGTGCGCGAATTGAAGACCATCGGCATCCCGGTCGCCGGGGCCGACCGCATGGTGCTGACCGAACAGATCGCCGTGATGGACCTAATCGCGCTTGGCAATGCCCTGCTGCTGCCCGATGACGATCTGACCCTGGCCACGGTGCTGAAAAGCCCGCTTTTGGGCCTGGATGAAGACCAGTTGTTCCGTCTGGCCCATAACCGCACCACCAGTTTGTGGGATGCGTTGCGCGACCGCCGTGACGAGCCCGATTATCAGCAGGCATTCGTTTGGTTTTCGGAATGGTTGGCCCATGCCGACCGCATGCCGCCCCACGATCTTTATGCCCATGTGTTGAACAAGGGCGGCAAGGAACGGCTGCTGGCCCGCCTGGGGGCGGAAGCGGAAGACCCCATCGACGAATTCGTCTCGCAGACCATCGCCTTTGAACGGCTGCATCCGCCGTCGCTGCAAGGCTTTCTGTACTGGCTTCAGGAAGGCGGGGTCGAGATCAAACGGGATCTGGAGGGCGGAGCCGATGCCGTGCGCATTATGACCGTGCACGGATCGAAGGGATTGCAAGCCCCCATCGTGTTCCTGCCCGATACCCTGCAAATCCCGACCACGCCGCCGAAGTTGCTGTGGCTGGGCGAACGGGAAGACGAATTGCTGGTCTGGCCGCCCCGTTCCGACGATCAGAACGAGGTTTGCCGCCAATCTCGCGACGAAGCTCGGCGCGCCCGCGAGCAGGAATATCGCCGCTTGCTTTATGTGGCCATGACCCGTGCCGAAGACCGGCTTTACATCTGCGGCTGGCATACGCGGCGGGCGGCGTCCGATCTGGCCTGGTACAACATCATCCGCGATGCCCTGGATCAGCGCCTGGACCCGGAGGAAGACTCCTTCCTGGCCAGCCGGACAGAAGCCGACAGCGCCCAGGTCTGGCGCTTGAGCTGCCCGCAGACCGTCGCACCCACGCCCGGTAAGCAGGTGCAGGAAGCCAGCGCGGCGGAAGACTTGCCCCTCTGGGCGCGGACTGCCCCTCAACCGGAACCATCGCCGCCCCGCCCGTTGGCTCCATCTCGCCCGGATGGCGAGGAACCGCCGGTTCGCTCCCCCTTTGGCCGCGACGATGGGGCGCGCTTCCGCCGGGGCCGTCTGGTGCACCGGTTGCTGCAGACCCTGCCCGACCTGCCCAAGGGGGAACGCCATGCCGCCACCAGCCGCTTTTTGGCCCGCTCCGCCTGGGGGCTGTCGCGCACCCAGCAGACGGAAATCGCCATGGAAGTGGATCGGGTACTGAACGATCCGGTCTTTGCCCCGATCTTTGGCCCCGGCAGCCGGGCTGAAGTGCCGGTGGTCGGCCTGATCGGCGAACGCGCCATTTCCGGTCAGGTGGACCGCCTGCTGGTCAGCGACACAGAAGTACTGATCGTCGATTACAAAACCAACCGCCCGCCGCCGACCCGTCAGGACGATGTGGCGGGTATTTATTGGCGACAGATGGCGGCGTATCGGGCGGCCTTGGCCTGCATCTATCCGGGCCGCCATATCCGCTGTGCCCTGCTGTGGACCGATGGCCCCCATCTGATGAGCCTGGATAATGCGCGTCTGGACGACGCCCTAGCCGGTTTGTCGCCACCATGACGGAGACCGGCAAAACCCTTGTCATCGGATCAGTCACCCCCTAGATAAGGAAGCACTGATCCACAAAAGACGCATGATCTAGTCCATGCGCGCGCCTTGACGGTCGGGGTGGTGGTGCTTAGACTCCCGCCAACTGCATCAAGCGCACTGAACCGATCGTTCGCAGAGGATAAAACGATGAAGCACGTTACGGATGGCTCGTTCGAAGCCGATGTCCTTAAGGCCGCTGGTCCCGTCCTGGTCGATTTCTGGGCCGAATGGTGCGGTCCCTGCCGCCAGATCGCCCCGGCTCTGGACGAACTGTCCCAGACCATGGCCGACAAAGTGACCGTGGTGAAGATCAACATCGACGAAAACCCCGGCACCCCCAGCAAGTACGGCGTGCGCGGCATTCCCACCCTGATGATTTTCAAGGATGGCCAGGTTTCCGCCACCAAGGTTGGCGCTCTGCCCAAGAGCAAGCTGGTCGAATGGGTCGAACAGTCGATCTGATCGCCGCTTTATGACAAAAACCCCGCCCTGGCGACAGAGCGGGGTTTTTTCATGGATGCTTGGGGAAGCGGGTCAGCCGTGATCGCGTAAGACCACACCCGCCAGATAAAGGCTACCGCAAATCAGCACGCGGGCCGGACCGGGCAAAACCGCAAAACGGGCAATGGCCTCGGCCAAACTGCCGACCGGCTGGGCATCCACCCCTTCGGCTTGCGCCATGTCGGCCAATTGCTGGGCCGTCAGGCTGTTGGGCTCGTCTGGGATCGACACCGTCAGCATGGCAGCCGCCTTGCCTGACAGCGGGGCAAGGAAGCCACCACCATCCTTGGTATTGATCATTCCGGAGACGATATAAAGCGGTCGATCAGACCAACCTGCCGCCACCTGCCCCAGCATCTGCCCGGCTGACGGGTTATGGCCGCCATCCAGCCACAATTCCCAATCGGACGGCAAAGCCTGACGCAGCGGACCACGGGTCAATTGCTGCATGCGGGCCGGCCATTCGACGGTGCGCAGCCCATGAGCGATGGCAGCGTCCGTCAACAGGGGCTGGACCAAGGCATCGTTCAATATCAAGGCTGCGGCCACCGCCACCCCGGCATTGCCCACCTGATGTGGACCCGGCAGAGCGGACCGGGGCAGGCTGAGGCTGCGTCCGGCCATGCTAAACAGCAATCCGCCGTGCCCATCTTCCTGGACCGACCAGTCGCGGCCCTCGATAAACAGCGGTGTCCCCACTGCTTGGGCGCGAGCCAAGATCACCGCCAGGGCGTCGGGTTCCTGCGCCGCCACCACGCAGGGCACGCCGGATTTTAGAATCCCGGCTTTCTCGCCCGCGATCTCAGCCAAGGAATTGCCCAGAAAAGCCTGATGGTCGATGGAAATGCTGGTCAACACCGTCAGCGCCGGGCGGTCCAGCACATTGGTGGCGTCCACCCGCCCACCCAGGCCGGTTTCCAGCAGGCAGACATC
This sequence comes from Rhodospirillaceae bacterium, assembly GCA_030151865.1. GTDB lineage: Bacteria > Pseudomonadota > Alphaproteobacteria > Rhodospirillales > Magnetospirillaceae > JASLCK01. The sequence goes on from JASLCK010000334.1 coordinate 9,576, forward strand.
CGCTGGCTGACGGGCAAAGGCCAGAAAAGCCGCAGCGGTGGTGATTTCGAAAAAGGTGATAGGCTGGCCCGAATTGCGCTGTTCGCATTCTTCCAGCAGCGCGGTCAAGGCGTCGTCGCCGATGATCTGGCCCGCCACCCTGATCCGTTCGGCAAAGCGCACCAGATGGGGCGAGGTATAGACGTGAACGCTTTTTCCCGCCGCTTCCAGCATGGCCCGCAGATGGGCGCAGCACGAGCCCTTGCCGTTGGTGCCCGCCACATGGACGACGGGCGGCAACTGGCATTCCGGATGGTCCAGAGCGGCTAAAAGGCGTTGGACGCGCCCCAAGGCGAGATCAATCACCTTGGGGTGCAAGCCCTTCAAACGCTCCAGAACCGCGTCATACACCGGCGTCGGCATCATAGGCGTCGGGGGTATCCACCGCCAGCGGCAGCACCTGACCGGCAGCGCCCTTATGACGCACCATGCCCAGAACGCGGGCCAAAGTTTCCTTCAGCTTGGCGCGATGCACCACCATATCCACCATGCCGTGGTCCAGCAGGTATTCGGCGCGCTGGAAGCCCTCAGGCAGCTTTTCGCGGATGGTGGTTTCGATGACACGGGCCCCGGCAAAGCCGATCACCGACCCCGGTTCGGCGATATGGATGTCACCCAGCATGGCAAAACTGGCCGACACGCCGCCGGTGGTGGGGTCGGTCAGCAAGACGATATAGGGCAGGCCCTTATCCTTGACCTTATCCACGGCAACGGTGGTACGCGCCATCTGCATCAGGGACAGAATGCCTTCCTGCATGCGCGCCCCGCCCGACGCCGGAATGGCGATCAAAGCAGCATCCTGCAACACGGCCAGTTCAGCGGCGGCAACGATACCCTCGCCCACCGCGATGCCCATGGAACCGCCCATGAAGTCGAAGTTGAAGGCGGCGATCACGGTCGGGTTGCCGCCGATCTTGCCATGCGCGACAACAATGGCGTCCTGCTCGCTGGTCTTGGTCTGGCTGTCCTTCAGACGGTCGGCATAACGCTTGGTGTCTTTGAACTTCAGCGGATCAGCGATGTTCTTCGGCAGTTCGATGCGCTGGTACTTGCCGTCGTCGAACAGCATTTCCAGGCGCTTCTTGACCGGAAGACGCATGTGATGGTCGCAATGCGGGCAGACCGACAAGGTCTTGTCTCGGTCCCGGTGGAAGATCATGTGGCCGCACTGGAGGCACTTGTCCCACAGATTATCCGGCACTTCGCGCGGCCGGACCAGGCTTTGGATCTTCGGGCGGACGAAATCGGTAAGCCAGCTCATGGTGCACTCAATTCCTTAAACAACGGGGCGGGTGGCCGACCGCGCACCGGCGGCCAGTTCACGCACAAACCCCAAAACGTCGGCGGCCAGTCCGGGGCGGGCCTTGCCTTCGGCATCAAGCCCGTCCGCCAGCTTCTGCACGATGGCCGAGCCGACCACGGCGGCATCGGCCAGTCCAGCGGCTTCGGCAACCGCCTGGGCGGTCTTCAGGCCGAACCCGACCGCCACCGGAAGATCGGTGTGGCGGCGCAGGCGCTGGACGGCAGAGGCAATCGCCTGACCCGAGGCCGAGGCGGTGCCGGTAATGCCGGTGATGGAGACGTAGTAGACGAAACCGGACGCCCGTTCCAGCACAACAGGCAGACGGGCATCATCGGTGGTGGGGGCGGTCAGGAAAATGAAGTCGATTCCCTTGGCACGGGCGGGCCCGGCCAGTTCCTCGGCTTCTTCCGGCGGCAGATCGACGATGATCAGGCCGTCCACCCCGGCATCGGCCGCATCGGCGCAGAACGCCTCGACGCCGTGGGCGTGAACAGGGTTGTAATAGCCCATCAGAATGATCGGCGTTTCCCCGTCCTTGGTGCGGAACTTGCGCACCATGTCCAAGGTCTTGTTCAGGGTCATGCCATGACCCAAGGCCCGTAGCGAGGCCAGTTGAATGGCCGGGCCATCGGCCATGGGATCGGTAAAGGGCATGCCGAGTTCGATGAAATCGGCCCCGGCGGCGGGCAGACCGTCCAGAATGTCCTGGCTGGTGGCCTGATCGGGATCGCCCGCAGTAACGAACGTCACCAGACCGCTACGGCCCTCGGCCTTCAACTTGGCGAAACGGGCGGGAATGCGGCTCATCACAATCCTCCCATCGAGGCGTCGCCCAAGGCGTTCGCCACGGTATTGACGTCCTTGTCGCCACGGCCCGACAGACAGATCACCATGATGTGATCCTTGCCCAGATCGGCGGCGATGGTCTTGGCGAAGGCGATGGCGTGCGACGATTCCAGGGCCGGGATGATGCCTTCCAGGCGGGTGGTTAGCTGGAACGCCTCCAACGCCTGGGTGTCGGTGGCCGACACATATTCAACACGGCCAATATCGTGCAGCCACGCATGTTCCGGACCAATGCCCGGATAATCGAGACCCGCCGAGATGGAATGCGCCTCGTTGATCTGGCCGTCTTCCGTCTGCAACAGGAAGGTCCGGTTGCCGTGCAGCACACCCGGCTTGCCACCCTTCAACGACGCCGCATGTTTGCCGGTGGCAATGCCGTGCCCAGCCGCTTCCACACCGAAGATACGGACATCACGGTCGTCAAGGAAGGGATGGAACAGCCCCATGGCGTTGGAGCCGCCGCCGATGCAAGCCACCAAGCTGTCGGGCAAACGCCCTTCGGCGGCCAATATCTGTTCGCGGGTTTCCTCGCCGATCACCGACTGGAAATCTCGCACCATCTGCGGATAGGGATGCGGACCGGCGACGGTGCCGATCATGTAATAGGTATCGGTGACGTTGGACACCCAGTCGCGCATGGCGTCGTTCATGGCGTCCTTCAAGGTGCCCGCGCCCGAAGTAACGGGACGGACTTCGGCGCCCAAAAGCTTCATGCGATAGACGTTGGGAGCCTGACGGCGAATATCGGTTTCGCCCATATAGATCACGCACTGCAAACCGAACAGGGCGCAGACGGTGGCGGTGGCCACGCCATGCTGCCCCGCGCCGGTTTCGGCGATGATGCGGGTTTTGCCCATGCGCTTGGCCAGCAGAATCTGGCCCATGCAGTTGTTGACCTTGTGCGCGCCGGTATGGTTCAGGTCTTCGCGCTTCAGGTAAATCTTGGCCCCACCGAACGCTTCGGTCAGGCGTTGGGCGAAGTAGAGCGGGCTCGGGCGACCCACATACTGCGCCAGATAATAGCGCCATTCCTTATCGAATTCGGGATCAGCCTTGGCCTCTTCATAGGCTTTTTGGACCGAAAGAATCAGCGGCATCAGGGTCTCGGCGACAAAACGGCCACCGAAAATGCCAAAATGCCCGCGCTCGTCAGGTCCGTCGCGGAGAGTGTTCTTAATGGTCATGCGGAACTGCCCGGTCGGCTCGAAAGGTGGGTACTAAAGCACAAACTGGCGCAAAGGCAGAGCGTTTTTCACTCATACGCCCTTTGCGGCGGCGATGAAGGCGGCGATCTTCTCGGCATCCTTGATGCCCGGAGCACTTTCCACGCCGCTGGAAACATCGACGGCCCGCGCCCCCGACAAACGGATTGCTTCCGCCACATTGGTAGCGTCCAACCCGCCCGCCAACATCCAGGGGCAAGGCCACTTTCGGTCTGCCAGCAAGCTCCAGTCAAAGGCGGCGGCATTGCCGCCC
>JASLCK010000355.1 GCA_030151865.1 Rhodospirillaceae bacterium
ATCGGGCGCAGATGCATGTTGTCGGAAAATTTGGGCTCCCCTTCGCCAAAAAACGGCGAGCAAAGGCTGTCTGACTCGCACAGGTCAGACGTGGGATTCTCCAATATCGCCCCGGTGTGCTCGGCCACCTGACGTAGCGCCTTGTCGGATTCGGCGGAATGCTGACGGATTTCGGCAAGCGGTATGGGGGTCTGGGCATCGTCAGCGATGGTGAAGGACGTCAAATCGCGCTTGACCATTTGACTGGGATTCAGTCGGTCATGAGACGGTGGGGTCAGCACCAGATGGACCTTGGCTCCCAGGCCTTGAAGCTCCCGCACGAAGTCTTCCAAATTGGCATAGAACGCGGACTGCCCTTCTGGGCTGCCAAGGGAGAGGCGCTGGCCGTGCCGTTCGATTTCCAAGGTGCCGCTATAGCCAGGCCAAAAGCCCCCTAAAACGACGGTCTGGGGTTTCTCTCGGGTCACAAACTGTCGCAGTAGGCCAGGCATATTGGCGCAGTGAGCAAAATTATCCCGCTGGATTACCCCCGGCACGGGGGCGCAGCTTGCCCCCACGACAAAGGTGACGTTGCTTACTAGGCGTCCCTGATCGGCCAAGGCTTGGATGCGCGGGCCGTAATGAAACATAACGCTGTCGCCGCTTAACACCAGTTTTCGGGTGCCGCTGCCCAAATGGGTGATCAGGGTTTTGTCGTACTCTTCAACCGCCATGGCGGGGGTCGGCTTAAAAATCTCGTCCACGCTGGCGGTGCTGATCTTTTGCATATCCAGGCCGGGCAGCGGAGGAAACCGTTGGGGAAAGCCCTGATTGATCCAGGCTGCCAGACCACAAGTCCCTAAAACAGCTACGGCGCTGGCCGCCACGACGGTGCGGCGGTGGCGGTGTGTGCCAAAACGGATCGGTTGTTCGACGAAACGATAGGTCAGCCACGCCAGCAAGACGCTGGCGACAACCAATCCCGCCGACATCAGCAAGGTTGGGGATTTGCCCAATCGGACGATATGGGCATAGGAAATCAACGGCCAGTGCCAGATATAAAGCGGATAGCTGATCAGGCCTAGGGAAACGGCGGCGGGGTGTGACAACAAAGCGCGATTGACCCAAGCGTTGGGCCCAGCCCAAATCAGCGCGACAGCCCCCAGGACGGGAACCAGTGCATACCAGCCGGGAAAGCGGATTTCCGGGCTGAAAAAGGCTATCGCGGCGACCAGCAGCAGCAAGCCGATAAAGGACAGAACCGACCGCAAGCGGGGGCTATCTGGGGTGTCGGTGCCGCACAGGGCCAGCCATGCCCCGGCCAGCAATTCCCAAAAACGGGCGACGGGCAGATAGAATGCGTCGGCGATATTGCCATCCGACAGAAGGATATTGGCCAGGAACGAGGCCAGAAACAGAAAGCCCAGTAACGGGGCCATTCGAACTTTGGCCCGTGTCGCCAGCCAGATCGCGGCGGGCCAGACAATATAAAACTGTTCCTCGACCCCCAGCGACCACAGATGCAGCAGCGGCTTTAAGGTGGCCACGCCATCGAAATAACCGCTCTCGCTCCACAAGGCGATATTGGACAGGAAGGCCGCGCCAAAGAAGAGATGTTTGCCGACCTGGGTCAACTCGGAGGGAAGCAAGGCCACCAAGCCGTAGGCCATGACCGCAGCCATGCACAGTGCCAGGGCGGGGAAGATACGACGAATCCGACGACCATAGAATTTGGCCAACGAGAAGCGACCTTGCGCGTTCTCACGCAGCAGGATCGAGGAAATCAGAAAGCCGGAAATGACAAAAAAGATATCGACCCCGACATATCCGCCCGGCAGCGCCTTGGGAAAAGCGTGAAACAGCACGACAGCGGCCACGGCGATGGCGCGCAGTCCATCAATATCGGGGCGGTATGCGTCGGTGGCAGGCGGGGGAAGGGGTAGGGGATGCATGAGGATTATTTCTTGGTCATAAATCTTGATGAAAATCAATCAATAGTGGTTCTTGTAGGCACGTCTTGATCATGGCATCCAGCCTAAGTGGGCGGGATGGAGCTGGTTCCTGGAGATGCGGCACAGCCAACCGCTGGGCTGTTGCTTGATGAAACAAGCGTCAGTCCAGCGGTGGGGTGAGGGGATTAGGTAATCTTGAAGCGGGCCAGGGTATTGGCGATGTCTTCGCCAAAGCTGGCGCCTTTGCGGATGACCGCCGCCGTTTCCGGCAGATCGGCCAGCGAGGCGTGACCCAGATCGAAGCTGGTCAGCAGGGCGTAAGGGGTATCCTTGGTGGCCGAGATGCTGCCCAATGCGCGGGCCAGATCAATGCCCGAGGCATCGTCGAGCACAGCGGCGCCGATCACCAGATCGGGTTTGGTGCGCACGGCGGCTTCCAGCCCACGAAAGAAGCTGCGGGCGTTGGACAGGCGATAGCCGCAGGCGGCCAGTTCGCGTTCCACATAATGGCTGGTGGCGCGGTCGGGAACCACCAGCAGCACTTCCACATTGGTCTGCTTGGCGGCTTCGGTCACATCGAAATCAACGATATAGCGGCAGGGCAACTGGCGCACCAACTCGGCCGAGGCGGTGGTGCCGCCCTGATCCATCAGGCGGCGGATGACATCGATAAAGGTCTGGACGTCGGCGACTTTCTCGCGTCCCAGATCTTTCAGGTCCGAGCAGAATTCAAAGGCGCGGTGGGCCAGAATGGCCATGCCCGCATTGTCGAGGCTCTGGCTGCGCGCTTCCAGCGCCAGAAACGACTTGCGCAGGCGTAAAACAGCTTGGGCGGCGTCCACCAGACCGGACTCCACATTGCCCAGCATGACTTCCAGACCGCTCAACACATCGCGGGTTTCATCCAGGAATTCGGCTTCGATTTCCCGTTCCAACTGATCAATGGTGCTCATGCCTTGCTGTCCCCCTTCACGCCGCTTGCGGCGTGTCGCAATTTCCGCCGCCGACCCGAACCGGCAGACGTCACCCCAAAACAGTTTCGCGGTTACGCCCGCACGCCGATTCCGGCGCGTCAACCCAATCTGGGTATTGTGACTGTGTTAACGGGGGCGACGCAAGAAACTTTGCAAATTCTGTCACTCGATTGCACAAAGCAATTTGTCGAGTGTATTCAACATTCTATCCAGGTCTTCCGGCTCGCTCAGGCGATGGGAGGCGTTTTTCACCAAAGTGACCTCAACGTCGGTCGATGCCAGGGCTTCCTGCAAGGCCAAGGCGGTGCGCCACGGTACATCCTGGTCCTGTTGGCCCTGGATCAGGCGCACCGGACAGGTCAGGTTGATGTTGTCGCGCAGCAGCAACTGATTGCGGCCGTCTTCCATCAGCTTGCGGGTGATGGGATAGGGCGGTAGGCCAGTGACGCAATCTTCAATGACCACTTCCCCCTTGGTCAGCAAATCCCGGCGCTGCTGGTCCGACAGTTCGGGCCAGATCAGGTCTTCGGTGAAATCGGGGGCCGCGGCCAGACCCAGCAATCCGGCGATGCGTTCGCGCCGTTGCAACGCCGCCAACAGCATCAGCCAGCCGCCCATGCTGGATCCCACCAGAACCTGGGGGCCGTCGGTCAGGGCGTCAATAACCGCCACCGCGTCTTCGGCCCATTGCCCGATGGTGCCGTCTTCAAAACGGCCGCTGCTTTGTCCGTGGCCCTGCACGTCGAAGCGCACAAAGGCGTTGCCGCGCGCCTGGCAAAAGGCTTCGACGGCCAGCGCCTTGCCCCCGGTCATGTCCGAACGGAAGCCATGCAAAAACACCACACCAGGGTTTTTTCCCAAAATTCTGTTGTAGGCGATTGTTCCGCCGCCTTCGCGTGGTAATATCCCGCCGATTCCGGGATGGCCGTTTGCGGTCTTGTCCTGTTCGTTCATTTCAGCGATTCCAAGCCAGGCATGTCAAACCAGATCAGCGCTCCGTCCGCCATCAACCCGCTGTCCGGGCGTCCGCCCGTGATTTTGCAGGTTCTTCCTTCGCTGGTGACCGGCGGGGTGGAACGCGGCACCATCGATATGGCCGCCGCCATTCATGACGCCGGGTGGACCGCGTTGGTCGCCTCGAACGGCGGGCATATGGTGCGCGAACTGGACCGGATGGGAGTGAAGCATATCCAGCTTCCCCTGCACAGCAAGAACCCGCTGGTCATCCGCCGCAACATCGCCCTGCTGGAACAGGTGATTCGCGACCATGGCGTCGATATCGTCCATGCCCGTTCGCGCGCTCCGGCCTGGAGTGCTTGGTACGCGGCACAGCGGACGGGGGCGCATTTCGTCACCACGTTCCACGGCACCTATAACCTCGACTGGACCGGGTTCAAGCACCGCTACAACTCGATCATGACCCGGGGTGAACGGGTGATCGCCATCAGCCACTTCATTGCCCAGCATATGCAGGACGTCTATAAGGTGGACCCGGCGCGCATCCGGGTGGTGCATCGCGGTTTTGATACGACCAAGTTCGATCCGGCCCGTGTCAGCCAGGAACGCATCATCCAACTGGCGCAGCGCTGGCGCTTGCCCGATGGCTATCCGGTGGTGATGCTGCCCGGCCGTCTGACCCGCTGGAAGGGGCAAACCGTCCTGATCGAAGCCCTGGCGATGCTGGGGCGGCGCGATGTGCGGTGCCTGCTGGTGGGGTCGGATCAGGGCCGCACGGCCTATACCGAGGAATTGAAGGCTTTGGTGGAACGGCGCGGCCTGACCGATGTGGTGCATATCGTCGGCGAATGTTCCGACATGCCCGCCGCCTATATGCTGACCGATGTGGTGGTGTCGGCTTCGACCGATCCGGAAGCTTTTGGCCGCGTCATCATCGAGGCTCAGGCCATGGGCCGTCCGGTGATCGCCACCACCAATGGTGCTGGGCAGGAAAATGTGCTGGACGGTCAGACCGGTCTGTTGGTCCCGCCCAACGATCCGGGCGAACTGGCGACCGCGCTGGACCGCATCCTGGCCATGAACACCGAGCAACGGGGCATGCTGGCGGCTGCCGCATCGGAATTCGTGCACGAAAACTTCACCCGTGACCTGATGTGCGCCCGCACCTTGGAGGTTTATGCCGAGGTGTTGCAGGACGCGCCGCAGACGGCAGCGGCTGATGACGCGACGGACGAGATCGTCGCTGCCAATTAAGGCGCTGGGTCAACGGATCAACGAAACTGAGGTGACCGGCATGGCGGGGAAAACCGTCCTGGTGATCAAGCTTTCGGCCCTGGGCGATTTTGTTCAGGCCATGGGGCCGTTCGCCGCCATCCGCAACCACCACCAGGGTGACAAGATCATCCTGCTGACCACCAAGCCCTATGTCGAACTGGCGCGGCAAAGCCCCTATTTCGACGATATCTGGGTGGATAGTCGGCCCAAGCCCTGGCAGGTCACCGAACTGATGCGACTGCGGCGCAAGCTGCGCTCGGTCAAGTTCGACATGGTTTACGATCTGCAAACCTCGGACCGTAGTTCCAGCTATTACCATATGATGGGCGATCCGCCCTGGTCGGGCATTGCCCACAGTTGTTCGCATCCCCATGCCAATCCCGACCGGGATTTCATGCACACCATCGAGCGGCAGGCCGAACAATTGGCCATGGCCGGGATCGGGCACACTCCTTTGCCGGATTTGTCGTGGGTGCAGGCCGATCTGTCGGCCTTTGCTCTGCCTGCCCGTTATGCCTTGCTGGTGCCGGGCGGCGCGCCCCATCGTCCGGCCAAACGCTGGCCCGCCGAGCGGTTCGCCGGTCTGGCGCGGTATCTGGGCGATCAGGCGGTGACGGCGGTGCTGATCGGCACCAGTCATGACGCCGATCAGATCGAAGCCATTTTGAAAACCTGTCCGACCGCCATGTCGCTGATGGGGCAGACCAGTTTTGCCGATATCGCTTCCCTGGCGCAGCAGGCCATGGGGGCGGTGGGCAACGATACCGGGCCGATGCATCTGATCGCGTCGGCGGGATGTCCGTCGGTGGTTCTGTTCTCGGACGAGTCTGACCCGGCACTGTGCGCACCGCGTGGTCCCCAGGGGCAGGTGGCGATCCTTAGTTGTCCCGATCTGGCCGATCTGGATCTGGAGCCGGTGATTGCCGCCACCCAGTCCGGGCCTGCCGCCCTGCGGTCGCTTCAGGCGTAGGTTTTCCAGAAATAGAGCGCCGTGACCCCAGAGGTGACGGCCAGGGTGAGGGGGCGGGCGAACCGGGTGGGCAGGACGCGCCCCAGTTTCGCCCCCAAATGCCCGCCCAACAGGCCGCCCGCCAACAGGCTGGCAATTTCCGGCCAGGACGCCAGGGGCGAGAGGGCGAACAAGACAACCGCCACACCGTTGGCGATGCTGACCAGCAGAGTGCGCGGGGCGTTCAGCCGTTTGATGTCGTGTTCGCCCAGCAGGCTCCAGACCGCCAGCATCATCAGCCCGACCGCACCGCCGAAATACCCACCATAAAGACCCAGAATGCCCTGAAGCGTCAGCAGCAATGCCGGATGCCGGGGGTGTGCCACAGGGGTGCGGCGGATCAGACGCGGTCCCAAGGTCAGCCCGAGGCAGGCCAGCAGCAGCAGCCAGGGCAGTAGCCCGCTGAACAGCCGGGCCGGTGTGACCAGCAGTAAGCCTGCGCCCATGGCCCCGCCCGCCAGGGTCAGCAGGGCTATGGTCCCGATGGGGGTGGTGGCAATGGTTTGGGGCAGATCGCGGCGATAGGTCCAAGCGCTGACCAGCCCACCAGGAAACAGGGCGATGGTACTGCATGCATTTGCCGAAACCGAAGGAAGGCCGATCGCCATCAGGGCGGGCAGGGTGACAAAGGAGCCGCCGCCCGCCAAGGCATTCATGGCTCCGCCCAAGGTTCCTGCGTAAAAAAGGAGAAGATAGCTGTTCATTGGGTCAGCATGACGCGAGACGGATCATCGCCACAATTGGCAAGATCAGATAACATCCTTTGGAAAATACGAAGTCTGGGCAAGGAGCGGGCCATGCGGTTTGATTTGCCGGATTTACGGTTGTTTGTCGCTGTGGCGCGGTCGGGCAGCATTACTGGCGGGGCGGCCCATTTGAATCTGGCCCTGGCGTCGGCCAGTCAGCGTCTGGCGGGGATGGAGGCGGTTTTGGGTACCCCGTTGCTGGTGCGCAGCCGCCGCGGCGTAATCCCGACCGAGGCTGGGCGGGCGCTGTTGCGTCATGCCCAGGATATTCTGGACCGGACCGAGCGGATGCACGGTGAACTGCAATCCTTTGCCAAGGGATCGCGCGGGACGGTGCGGCTGTTGTCCAATACCGGGGCATTGTTGGGGTTTCTGCCCCATGCCTTGCAGGGCTTTCTGGTGGATCATCCCGGCCTGGATATCGAGATCGCCGAACATTCCAGCGCCGAAGTGGTGCAGGCGGTGGCCGAGGGACGGGCCGAACTGGGGGTGATTTCCGATGCTGCCGATCCGGGCGGGCTCTGTCTGCATTTTCTGGGGCGTCACGGTCTGGCGGTGTTGACCGCCCGGGAGCATCCGCTGGCGGGGCAGGGACAGGTGAGCTTTGCCGACTTGCTGGACCAGCCCTTTGTCGGTCTGTTGGATGCCGCCCTGGAACGGTATTTGGCTGATCATGCCGCCCGACATGGGGCGTTTTTGTCCTATCGCATCCGGCTGCGCAGCGTGGCGTCGGTGGCGCGCATGGTGGAAAGCGGCATCGGTGTGGCGATCCTGCCGGAAAGCGTGCAGCCGGAACTGGACGGTCTGGGGGTGGCGCTGACGCCGATCAACGACGCTTGGGCGCGCCGCCGCTTAGGGGTCTGTCTGCGTTCGGTCGAAGGATTGTCGCGTCCGGCCCGCCTTTTGTTCGAGCATCTGCGCGCCATCGAGCCGGAACCGGAAAGCTGAAAAATCGTCATCGAGACGCAGCCATGCGGTGGCTTGCCTTGACTTGACCGGCAAACCGCTTAATGTCCAGACTTTCTATTCTTTCTAGGAAAGAGCTGAAGTCCATGGTTGCCATTACCCTGCCCGACGGCAGCGTGCGGAATTATGACGGCGCGATTAGCGGCGCCGACATCGCGCGCGATATCGGACCCGGCCTGGCCAAGTCGGCCCTGGCTGTTCGCATCAACGGCGAAATGCGGGATCTGGCGACTACCATCACTACCGACGCCCAGGTCGCCATCGTGACGCACCGCGACGCCGATGCGTTGGAGTTGCTGCGACACGACGCCGCCCACGTCATGGCCGAAGCCGTCAAGGAACTGTATCCCGATACCCAGGTCACCATCGGCCCGGCCATCGAGAACGGGTTCTATTACGATTTCGCCCGTCCGACGCCGTTCACCCCCGACGATCTGGAAAAGATCGAAGCCCGCATGCGTGAGATCGTCGCCCGCGACGAAACCATCACCCGCGAGGAATGGGACCGTGACGAAGCGGTGAAGTTCTTTGAAGGCATGGGCGAAAAGTACAAGGCCGAGCTGATTGGGTCGATCCCCGCCGGCCAGACCATCAGCCTTTACCGTCAGGGCCAGTTCATCGATCTGTGCCGCGGTCCGCACCTGCCGACCACCGCCAAGCTGGGCAAAGCCTTCAAACTGATGAAGGTGGCCGGGGCTTATTGGCGCGGCGATGCCCGCAACGAGATGTTGCAGCGTATCTATGGCACCGCCTGGTTCGATGAAAAGGACCTGAAGGCCTATCTGACCATGCTGGAGGAGGCCGAGAAGCGCGATCACCGCCGTCTGGGCCGTGAGATGCATCTGTTCCACCAGCAGGAAGAAGCGGTGGGCAGCGTGTTCTGGCATCCCAAGGGCTGGCAGTTGTGGCGCACCGTCGAAAGCTATATGCGCCGCCGCCTGGAACAGAACGGCTATGTGGAGGTTAAGACCCCGCAGCTGGTTGACTTCTCGCTGTGGGAAGCGTCGGGTCACGCCGACAAGTTCGTCGAGAACATGTTCACCATCAAGACCCAGGATGAACGCCATCTTGCGGTCAAGCCGATGAACTGTCCGTGCCATGTGCAGATCTTCCGCACCGGCATCAAGAGCTATCGCGACCTGCCGCTGCGCATGGCCGAGTTTGGGTCGTGCCACCGTTATGAACCGTCGGGCGCGCTGCACGGCATCATGCGCGTGCGCGCCTTTACCCAGGACGATGCGCATATCTTCTGCACCGAAAATCAGATCACCTCGGAAACCGTGGCGTTCTGCGAATTCCTGAAGACGGTTTATGCCGATTTCGGCTTTACCGATATCCGCGTCAAATTCTCGGACCGTCCGGCCAAGCGCGCGGGCTCCGACGAATCGTGGGACAAATCGGAAAACGCCCTGCGCACCGCCGCCGAAGCCGCTGGTCTGGATATGACCCTGAACCCCGGCGAAGGTGCGTTCTATGGGCCGAAGCTGGAATTCGTCCTGCGCGATGCCATCGGCCGTGATTGGCAGTGCGGCACCTTGCAGGTCGATACCGTCCTGCCGGAACGTCTGGACGCCCACTATATCGCCGAGGACGGCAGCAAGACCCGTCCCGTGATGCTGCACCGCGCCATCCTGGGGTCGTTCGAACGCTTCCTGGGTATTTTGATCGAGCACCATGCGGGCAAGTTCCCGCTGTGGCTGGCCCCGGTTCAGGTGGTGGTGGCGACCATCACCAGTGACGCCGACGATTACGCCAAGTCGGTGCTGGCAACCCTGAAGGCCGCCGGTTTGCGGGCCGAATTGGATGTCCGCAACGAAAAAATCAACTACAAGGTTCGCGAGCATTCCCTGGCCAAAGTGCCGGTAATGTTGGTGGTCGGCAAGCGCGAGGGCGAAACTTCGACCGTCGCTGTGCGCCGTTTAGGCGGAAACAGTCAAGAAATCCTTGCGCTGAGTGACGCTGTGAATAAACTGACCGCCGAGGCGACCGTTCCCGGCGTCTAACGTATTTCGCGATGAGTGTGCACGCACGGGCCGTCTGGGGACGGTCCCGTGCCTCTTCACACCATCCTTTGCTGATGGAGAGTTTACATAGTCAAGCCGCCCGCCCCCGCGCCGAAGGACCGTGAAGGTCCGCGCGTTAACACCGAAATCGACTCCCGCACCATTCGGCTGATTGATGCCGACGGGGAAATGGTTGGGGTCGTGTCCACTCGCGAAGGCCTTGAAATGGCTGCCGAGGTCGGTCTCGACCTGGTGGAAGTTTCGCCCAACGCCGAGCCGCCCGTTTGTAAGATTCTGGACTACGGCAAGTTTAAGTACGAAGCCCAGAAGAAGAAGAACGAAGCGCGCAAAAAGCAGAAGGTGATCGAGGTCAAGGAAATCAAGCTCCGCCCGAACATCGACGAGAACGACTATGGCGTGAAGATGCGCGCCATGAAGAAGTTCTTGGAAGAAGGTGACAAGGTGAAGGTCACGCTGCGTTTCCGCGGTCGTGAAATGGCTCACCAGGATCTGGGCATGAAGGTGCTTGATCGCGTGCGCGCCGAACTCGAGGAACTGGTCAAGGTTGAGCAGATTCCGAAGATGGAAGGCCGTCAGATGGTCATGGTGCTGGCTCCCCGCTGATCGGGGGCTGCTTGCCGCTTAAAAAGCCCGCCCGGCGTGTCCGGGCGGGCTTTTTGTTGGCTGGGTCTGTGTTGTGGGGGGCGGTCAGTCCTTGGTCTGCCCCTGATGGGCCAACAGATAATCCAGGCATTCGGCGGCAGGCAGGGGTTTGGAGAAGTAATAGCCCTGGATCTGGTCGCAGCCCTGTTCGCGCAGGCACTCCAGAACTTCCTCAGTTTCCACGCCTTCGGCGATGGTGGTCAGATCAAGGCCGCGCGCCATTTGGATGATGGCCCGGACGATGGCGGTGTCGTTGTGGTCGTGGGGAATTTGCCGCACAAAGGACCGGTCGATCTTCAGCTTGCTGACGCTGAACCGCTTCAGATAAGCCAGACTGGAATAGCCGGTGCCGAAATCGTCGATGGACAGTTCCACCCCCAGATCGCGCAGGCGGCGCACGATCTTCAGGACCGTGTCGGTATCCTTGATCAGCACCGATTCGGTGATTTCCAGCTCAAGGCAGGATGGCGGCAGGTCAAAATCGTTCAATGCCCGTTCGACCGTGGCTTCCAGATTGCCGCGTTTGAACTGCACCGCTGATAAATTGACCGCCATACCCAGGCCGGGTAAACCGTGGGCATGCCATTCGGCGACCTGACGGCAGGCTTCGCGCAGCACCCATTCCCCCAGGGCGACGATAAAACCGCTGTCTTCGGCCACCGGAATGAACAGGCTGGGCGGCACCATGCCCAATTCGGGGTGACGCCAGCGCACCAGGGCTTCGACGCCGATGGCTCGACCGCTGGCCAGGTCGGTCTGTGGCTGGTAATGCAGCACGAACTCGTTCCGGTCCAAACCGTATTGCAGGCTGTTGCGCAGCTTCAGATATTGCAGGGCGTCCACATTCATGTGTTCGCTGAAGAAGCGGTAGGTGTTGCGCCCCGATTCCTTAGCGTTGTACATGGCGGTGTCAGCCTTGCGCAGCAAGGTGTCGAAATCGCCGCCATCCAGCGGATAGAGGGCGATCCCGATTGATGCCGAGATGAACAGTTCGTGGTCTTCGATGACAAAGGGCTGGCGCAAGGCATCGGTGATGGCTTCGGCAGTGCGGGCCGGGGCTTCGAAATCCTGTGTGCCGGTGATGATCACAATGAATTCGTCGCCGCCCTGACGGCTGATGGTGTCATTGGGGGATACGCATCCCTGCAAGCGTTCGGCCACGCTGCGCAGCAGTTCGTCGCCGATGGGGTGACCCAACGAATCATTGACCCATTTGAAATTATCCAGGTCCAGGAACAGCAAGGCCACCTTGGTACGGCTGGAATCCGCCTTCAGCATGGCCTGATGCATGCGTTCCTTGCCCAGGATGCGGTTGGGCATGCGGGTCAGGGGGTCGTGATGGGCCAGGAACTCGATGCGTTCGGCAGCGCGGCGGCGTTCGGTAATGTCTTCGATATTGCCCAGAATGGCGGGGCGGCCGTCATATTCGATGATGCCGGTGGCAATGTTGACGAAGCGCGGCGAGCCGTCGCGGTTGTGCATGCGCAGTTCATAGCGGAATGCCCCGGTGAAGCCATCCTGACGGCGTTGCAGATTGCCTTGCATGCGGTCGCGGTCTTCCCCTTCCACGTGATCCAGGGGGGATGTGCCCATCACTTCTTCGGCGGTGCAGCCGAAAATATCGAGCGCCGCCTGATTGGCATAGGTAAAGACGCCGTCCTGAATAATGAAGATGCCGGAGAACAGGCTTTCGCTGATGCGCCGGAAGCGGTGTTCGCTTTCGCTGAGTGACAGCAAAGCGGCGTGCTGGCGCTGATAGGCCGTGCTGAGCTTTTCCCGCAGACCGTTGAAGGCGCGGGCCAGCATGTCGATCTCGTCATTTTGCGGGCTGCGGTCCAGCCGCAGCTCCTGTTCCATGCTGTTGATGTCGGCGCTGTGGAAATATTGGGCGGCATCGGCCAGATGGCGGATGATCAGACGTTCGAACAGCCACAGCAAAATGGTGGCGACGATGCCGACAATCAGGGCCTGGGTGAAAAGCAAGGTCAGAAACTGCGCCAAGGTGTCGTCCCGCACCTTGGCGATGTCGGCTTCCAGATGCAGGGTGCCGATTTCCCGGCTTTGGTCATTCTGGGAATGCAGCAGCGGCAGATCGACGGCGATGGACGGCGCGGCGCTGGGACTGCCGCTTTCGACGATCAGGCCGTTCTTGTCGCTGACGGCGACATGACGCAGATAGGGATAATGCATGATCCCGTTGGTTTGCAGCGTCAGCCCTTCCTGATCAAAGGACCAGAGGGCAGTCGCCAGATTTTCCAACTGAACGTCACGCACCTGATTGAAAATCTGGTTGATCGAGTTCAGGCGCGCCCGGTAATCGAGTGCCGCCTGAACGCCTGCCAGCAAAAGGGTGAGGGCCAGGGTGACGCCAAGGCTGAGTTTAAAGAAACGATGGCTGATCCGCCTGACCGGTTTGTCCTGGCTATCCATCGACGCTCTTCCCTAATAAACCGACGATAAAAGGATAGGCCAGCCTTGGGGGGCACGAAAGGCTGACAGGGGCGCAGGTTCGGCGGGAAAAGGTAGAAGTCCGGTTTCAGGCTTTCGGGTTAGGCCGGGGCGGAAAGACTAACCCCGACGGCCGAGAGCTTGGATGTCAGCATGTCGAGGTCGAACGGCTTCATCAGATAATCATCGGCCCCGGCATCGATGGCCCGGGTGATGTGGTCCAGATCGTTTTCGATCGAGCAGACGATTGCCTTAGGGGAATGTCCATTGGGCAGACGGCGCAAAGCCCGCAGGAATTCCAGCCCGTCCATATGGGGCATGTTCCAGTCCACCAAGATCAAATCAGGCATGATCTGACGGCAGGCATCCAGTGCGGCGGCCCCGTTGTCGGCTTCGATGCAATCGATGCCCAGGCGGCCGAGCAATTGGCGGTGCAGCCTGCGCAGCACGCGGGAATCGTCGATGACCAAGCAGCGCGTCATATCAAACCATGTCAATGGGACTAGGAAACAAAGCCATGATAAGCGCCCAAACATCGTTCGGGAACCGCTTTCCCGATCCCCGAACGATAGTATTAAAGCACCCTAGCCGATGGTCAGTACGATCTTGCCCTGCACCCGATGACTTTCGCTTTCGGCATGGGCCTGGGCGGCTTGGTCTAGGGGCATGGTTTTAAAGACAGGCGCCTTGACCGCCCCTTGATCGATCAGGGCGGCGATGTCGCGCAACTGTGCCCCGTTGGGGGAAACGAAATGGAACGCCGCGCGAACCCCCAGGGCCTTGGCTTTGTCGGCGTCGGGGGCGTCGGTGATCGACACCAGGAAGCCGCCTTTCTTTAAAACAGCCCAACTGGCGGCCTGGGTGTCGCCGCCCACGGCGTCATAGACCACATCGACGCCATCGGGTTCGGCCCGGCGCACTGCGGCGGCAAAATCCTCGGTGCTGTAATCGATGGCGATGTCGGCGCCCAGGCTCTTGACATAGTCATGGTTGACGGCGCGCGCGGTGGTCAGAACCCGCGCCCCCTTGGCTTTGGCCAACTGAATGGCCAGCGAGCCAATGCCGCCCGCTCCAGCATGGATCAGCACGCTTTGACCGGCCTTTAAGCCAGCAACGTCGAACAGCGCCTGCCACGAGGTCAGGCCCACCAGGGGAATGGTAGCGGCGGCTTGTAAGGCGATGCTGGCCGGGGCTGGGGCCACGGCGTCGGCGGTCATGGTCACGTATTCGGCATAGGTGCCCCATTGCACTTCCGGCTTGCGGCAGTAAGCGAAGACCGGCTGACCGATCTGGAACCCGGTGACGCCTTCACCCAGGGCGGCGACGGTTCCGGCAGCATCCCAGCCGAGAATCAGGGGAAAATGATGGGGAAACAGCCCCGACAGATAGCCTTCGCGGATTTTCCATTCCACGGGATTGACGCTGGTGGCGGTCAGCTTGATCAGCACTTCGCCCGCAGCCGGGTTGGGGGTGGGCAGGTCGGCCCAGTGCAGCTTGTCGGCTCCGCCGAAACCGTCGATCACCATGGCTTTCATTATCAGGGTCTCCCAAATTCGTATCAGAAACTGTTGCAATAAGATGGGGCGGGTTAAGCCCTTGTCCAGGGCGGTGTTTGCGACTCTCTGTCCTTGCATTTCGGGGGATGGGTGAGTATAACCCTCGCTTCCATCGGATGGCCAAGGCTTGTAAGGGCATGCCTGGTTGTCCATGAATCGCTCGTAACCTCTTTCGTAAGGAAGCGAAAATGCCCAAGATGAAGACGAAGAGCTCCGCCAAGAAGCGGTTTAAGCTCACCGGTACCGGCAAGGTCCGCGCTAACGTCGCGTTCAAGCGTCACTGCCTGAGCGCCAAAACCTCGAAGATGAAGCGCCAGGCGCGCGGCACCTTCATTATCGCCGAAGTCGATACCCCGGCGATCAAGCGTCACTACCTGCCGTACGGAGTTTAATCCATGGCTCGCGTTAAGCGGGGCGTGACCACCCACGCCCGTCACCGTAAGATTCTGAAGCTGGCCAAGGGCTATCGCGGCCGCTCCAGCACCAATTTCCGCATCGCCATTGAAAAGGTCGAAAAGGGCCTGCGCTATGCGTACCGCGACCGTCGCGCCAAGAAGCGCGCTTTCCGCGGTCTGTGGATCCAGCGTATCAACGCCGGCGCCCGTCAGCATGGCCTGACCTACAGCCGCTTCATGAACGGTCTGAAGAAGGCCGGCATCGCGCTGGACCGCAAGGTGCTGTCGGATATCGCCATCACCCAGCCGGAAGCCTTCGCCAGCCTGGTCGCCCAGGCTCAGAAGGCCCTCGCCGCTTAATCGCTGGCGAATGCTTTTCGGCTGTTTATAAAAAGCAGCCGTTGAGATATCAGGAAGGGGGGCCGTCCATGGGCGGCCCCCTTTTCTTGTTTTCAGGAAGTTTCCCAAGGAACGTCCGATGCTCGATCTCGATCAGGTTCGCGCGGAAGCGTTGGCCAGCATTGCCGCCGCCTCCGACCTTGAAGCCCTTGAAGCCCTGCGCATTGCGCTGTTGGGCAAGAAAGGGTCCATTACCGGCATGATGAAGTCGCTGGGCGAAATGTCGCCCGACGAACGCCGCGCCGCCGGCCAGCAGCTCAACCTTGTCAAGGATGCCGTCGCCCAGGCGATGGATGCCCGCAAGACCGCGCTGGAAGGGGCCGCGCTGGACGCCCGTCTGGCCCGCGAACGGGTGGATGTCACCTTGCCGGTGCGCCCCGAAAGCGCCGTCGGCCGGGTTCATCCCATCAGCCAGACCATTGACGAGATCGTCGCCATTTTCGGCCAGATGGGCTTTGCCGTCGCCGAAGGGCCAGACATCGAAGACGATTTCCATAACTTCACCGCGCTGAACTTCCCCCCGGAACATCCGGCGCGCCTGATGCACGACACCTTCTTCCTGCCGGAACGCGAAGACGGCAGCCGCCACCTGCTGCGCACCCATACCTCGCCGGTGCAGGTGCGCACTATGCTGAAGCAAAAGCCGCCGATCCGCGTCATCATTCCGGGGCGCACCTACCGTTGCGACTCGGACATGACCCACACCCCGATGTTCCATCAGGTGGAAGGTCTGGTGATCGACAAGGCGACCAACATGGGTCACCTCAAGGGTTGCCTGATCGAGTTCGTGAAGACCTATTTCGAAGTGGACGAAGTGCCGGTGCGCTTCCGCCCCAGCTTCTTCCCCTTCACCGAGCCGTCGGCGGAAGTCGATATCGGCTGTTCGCGCGCGGGCGGCGAGCTGAAGATCGGCGCGGGTGCCGACTGGCTGGAAATCCTGGGCTGCGGCATGGTCCATCCTAACGTACTGAAGAACTGCGGCATCGACCCGGACGAATATCAGGGCTTCGCCTTCGGCATGGGCATTGAACGCATTGCCATGCTGAAGTACGGCATCCCCGATTTGCGCACCTTCTTCGATTCCGATCTGCGCTGGCTGAAGCATTACGGCTTCGTTCCGCTTGATCTGCCCACTCTGACCGGAGGGCTGGCCCGATGAAATTCACCCTGTCCTGGCTGAAGCGCCATTTGGACACCACCGCTTCGCTGACCGAAATTTCCGAACGCCTGACCATGCTGGGTCTGGAAGTGGAAAGCATCGATGACCCGGCGGCCCGATTGGGCGGCTTTGTGGTCGGTCATGTGCTGGAAGCCGACAAGCATCCCAACGCCGACCGCCTGAAGCTGTGCAAGGTCGATAACGGCCAGACCGTGTTGCAGGTGGTCTGCGGCGCCCCCAATGCGCGCGCTGGTCTCAAGGTCATTCTGGCGCAGCCCGGCGTGATCATTCCGATCACCGGCGAAGCCCTGAAGAAGGGCAAGGTCCGCGACGTCGAATCTCAGGCCATGATGTGTTCGTGGCGCGAACTGAAGATGGGCGAGGATCACGAAGGCATCGTTGAACTGCCCGCCGACACCCCCGTCGGGGCCGCGCTGGCCAGCATCTTGGATTTGGATCCAGTGATCGACGTCTCGATCACGCCGAACCGTGCCGACTGCCTGGGCGTGCGCGGCATTGCCCGTGATCTGGCGGCGGCGGGTCTGGGCGTGTTGAAGCCCCAGCCCCTCGAACCGGTGGCGGGCAGCTTCAAGAGCCCGATCGGCGTTTCGCTGAAGTTCGATGCCGACACCGCCAAGGCCTGCCCGCTGTTTGCCGGGCGCACCATTCGCGGCGTCAAGAACGGCGAAAGCCCGAAATGGCTGAAAGACCTGCTGGAAGCCGTGGGTCTGCGTCCGATTTCGGCGCTGGTGGATATCACCAATTACTTCACCGTCGGGCTGAACCGTCCGCTGCATGTCTTCGACGCCGCCAAGCTGACGGGCGATATCCAGGTGCGTCTGGCCAAGCCGGGCGAAAGCCTGGTGGCCCTGAATGGCAAGAGCTATGAACTGACCGACGCCATGGTGGTGATCGCCGATGATGCCGGGGCGCAAAGCCTGGGCGGCATCATGGGCGGCGAAAGCACCGGCGTGTCGGACGCCACCACCGACGTCTTCTTGGAAGCAGCGCTGTTCGAAGCCCCGCGCATTGCCGCCACGGGCCGCGCCCTGACCGTCGAATCCGATGCCCGCTATCGTTTTGAACGCGGTGTCGATCCGGCCTTCACTGTGCCCGGCATCGAATTGGCGACCCGCATGATCGTCGAATTGTGCGGCGGCGAGGCGTCGGAACTGGTGGTGGCCGGAGCCGTGCCCACCAGCGAACGCAAGATCACCTTCCGTCCGCACCGGGTTGCCCAGTTGGGCGGCGTCGATGTGGCCGTACCAGAAATGGCCCGCATCCTGGAAGCCCTGGGCTGCGGTGTGGTGCAAAGCGGCGATGCGTTCGAGGTGACGGCCCCGTCCTGGCGCGGCGATATCACCGCCGAGCATGATCTGGTGGAAGAAGTCATCCGCATCCATGGCTATGGCCATATCCCGGAATTGCAGATGCCCCGTCCGGCGGTGACCCGCCCGGTGCTGACCGCCAATCAGAAGCGCAACAACTGGATCCGTCGCGGTCTGGCGGCGCGTGGTCTGGTGGAAACCGTTACCTGGTCGTTCCTGCCGGGCGATCAGGCCCGCCTGTTCGGGGGCGGCAAGCCCGGTCTGACTCTGGCCAATCCCATCAGCAGCGATCTGGACAGCATGCGCCCGTCGGTGTTGCCTAATCTGATTGCCGCCGTGGGCCGCAATGCCGACCGTGGTTTCAAGGATATTGGTCTGTTCGAACTGGGACCGCAGTTCGACGGGGAAAACCCCGGCGAACAGCGTCAGGTCGCCGCCGCTGTGCGGTCGGGCCGCACCAATCCGCGCCATTGGGCTCAGGCGGTGCGTGCCGTTGACGTGTTCGACGCCAAGGCCGATCTGCTGGCCGCCATCGCGGCGGGCGGCGGTCCTGCCGAAACCAGCCTGCAAGTGGTGGCCGAAGCGCCGTCCTGGTACCATCCGGGCCGCTCGGGCAGCCTGAAGCTGGGCAACAAGGTGGTGGGCTCGTTCGGGGAGGTCCACCCGCGCGTGCTGGCGGCTTTGGATGTCAAAGGCCCGGTGGTGGCGTTTGAACTCTTCGTCGAAATGCTGCCCCTGCCCAAGCAGAAGGCCACCAAGGCCAAGACCCTGCTGAAGGCGTCGCCCTTCCTGGCCCTGGAACGCGATTTCGCCTTCGTGGTGGATCGCACGGTGGCCGCCGACGTGCTGGTGCGTGCCGCGCGCAATGCCGACAAGGTTCTGATCACCGATGTGGCGGTCTTCGATCTGTACGAAGGCCCCCATGTCGGCGAGGACAAGAAGAGCCTGGCTCTGCAGGTGACGCTCCAGCCGCAGGACAAGACTTTGACCGACGCCGAGATCGAAGCCCTGACCGCCAAGGTCGTCGAGGCGGTGATCAAAGCCTCGGGCGGGGTTTTGCGGGGCTAACCCCAACAGCCCCAGCGTGCTATAATCGACGCCGGTTCCAGCAATGGGACCGGCGTTTTTTCTGGTCCGCCCCGGTTTTTCAAGAAATTCTTCAAGAAGACGCGGACGGAAAGAGAGAGGGGACAGGCATGAAGGCGTTCGGGCGGGCCTTGGGGCTGCTGGCGGCCTGTTTCTGGTCGGGTCTTGTCCTGTCGGGCGCGGCCTGGGCCGATCAGGGCGACCGCAATCAGGGCGTTTGGACCATCGGCGACTTCAAGGTCAATATCGACCATCTGTCGAGCGGCGATCATCTGACCATTTCCCAGGGGCGCAAAAAGGTTCTGGACCATGCCGGACAACGGCTGTGGATGAGCCCGAAACGTCTGTTTGCCGAAGGCGGCGATGACACCGCCTATCAGGTGGGGCGCGACATTCTGGGTATCGGCGCGCCGGTGCTGGTGGTCAGCGAACTGCCCCACAATGCCCGCTGCTGCGAAAGCATTCTGATCATCGTCTTGCGCAAAAAGCCGGTGCTGCTGCCGCTGATCAAGGGCGACGACCTGCCGGTGCAATTTGTCGAGATCGAAGGGGAAAAATCCCTGGCGGTGGTTCTGGGCGATGACACCTGGACGTCCTGGAAGACCGTGCCGACCCAAACCCCCGGCCCCAAGGTGTGGCTGCGTTTCGATCCCAAGGCCATGCGCTATGCTGCCGCATCGGACCTGATGGCCCGCGAAACCCCGCCGACTACCGAGGAATTGGATAAGCTATCGGCCCGTGCCCGCAAGAAGGAAACCTGGAAGCTGGACGTCGATGCCGCCGACCAGATGGTGCCGCCGGAGGTGCTCTATGGTCTGACGCAGTTGGTCTATACCGGCCATTTCAATGAAAGCCGCCGGTTTGTTGAACGGTCCTGGATGGGGACGCCCCAGCAGATGGAAGATTTCTGGCGTGAAGCCATGGCGTGCCGCATCCGCCGCAGTCCTTATTGGCCAGCCTTGGCCGAGTTGAACCATTTGCCCGCCGACCCGCCACAGGGTGATTGTGGGACATTGGTGCGGGGCGGCTGATTTTTCGTATCCGCCCTTTATGTTCCCCCGTATGCTCCCTTGTGCTGCCGTCTGGTGTTTGGGATTAGGATCGATCCATGATTTTACCCGCGCTTTCCCTGGAATTGCGGCCCTTGCTGGCCGAACTGGAAGAATTCGGCCGGACCAACGATTCCGCCGAGGATGACCGCACCCTGAAAATGCTGAACCTGGAACGCCCTTCGGCGGAACTGGTGCATTTTCTGCTGATCTCGGCGTGCCGCAAGCGGGTGCTGGAAATCGGCACCTCCAATGGTTACAGCACCTTATGGCTGGCCGCCGCCGCTCGCGCCAATCATGGCCGCCCGGTGGTCACGGTGGAACGCGATTCGGCCAAGCTGGCGCAGGCGCGGGACAATATTCGCCGCGCCGGTCTGTTGGATTGGGTGGAGTTTATCGAGGGGGAAGCCACCAGTGCCGCCGCATCGGTGGTGGGACCGTTTGATGCGGTGTTCTTCGATGCCGACCGTGTCAGCGCGGCCGAGCAATTGACCTTGCTGCTGCCCAAGTTGGCCGACGACGTGCTGCTGATCCACGACAATGCCGTTTCCCATGCCGAGCAACTGACAGCCTATATGACGGCGGTCGAGGCCTTGCCGGGCATCACTGCCCTGGTGGTCCCGGTGGGCAAAGGGCTGCATGTGGCGCATCGTCGCTGACGGAACGCGCCGTTGGCTGACCCTTTGTGATTTTTAATCAAGCGGCAGCGGTCTGGGCCTGATAGAGCGCCGTCCGATGCTGACGCCGCCGTTCGCAATGTTGGGCGTGGGGGCGTTCATAGGGCGGGGTGTCCGCCCAGACTGGAAAGCAATCGGTCAGCATGCGCGCCAGTATGCGTCCCACCCAGGTGCCTTTGCCCGTTGGCCCAGATGCGGGCAGGGCCGAAGGCAGGGGCCGCAGAGCGGTCCGTGTCGCGGCAATATCCTTTTCCGTCATCATGTTCAACATCCCAGTAAGCTTTACGGCATGGCCCGCATACGGCCTGTCGCTGCGGTGACCATATCCAAAGAGTGGAGATGTTCGGATGATGCTTCAATGACAGTTTGTTATGAACTCTGTTATTTAATCACATGCCCAAAATCTTCCGATACCTTATGTTGCGGCGCGAGATAAAAGATTGTTCGTCAATAACCGCAGGTTTTCTAATTTTATTCTTCCTCATAAGGGGCCTTATCTTTGGTATAGGGAGGGGCTGGTCTGACGCGGCAAGTCGTGCCATAACCATCCGCCATGGCACAGACAAGCAACATAACCCGGCGTCTGGTGGTGTGCGCCGACGATTACGGGATTTCTCCCGCCGTCAGCGCAGGCATTCGCGAACTGGCGATGAAAGGGCGGATTTCGGCCACTGGGGTGATGGCCCTGATGCCGTTCTGGCCCGATGATGCGGCGGCTTTGGCTGCGTTGCGCCGGGATTTGGACGGGCGCTTGCATGTTGGGTTGCATCTGACTTTTACCGATCAGCAGCCTTTGGGCGATATGCCGATCCTGGCCCCTGACGGCAAGCTGCCCAGCGTCGGGGCGCTGCTACGCCGGGTTTTCACCAAGGGCCTGCCGGAAGCGGAGGTGGCGGCGGAAATCACCCGCCAGATCGACGCCTTCGAGGCCCATTTCGGCCATTCCCCCGATTTTATCGACGGTCATCAGCATGTGCATGTGTTGCCGGTGGTCCGTGATCAGGTGTTGAACCTGTTCGGCACCCGTCTTGATCCACGCAAAAGCTGGCTGCGCGATTGTTGGGATCGCACCGGAGCGTTGCTGCGGCGGCCCTGTTCGTCCAAGGCGATTTTTATCGCCAGACTGAGCCGCGCTTTGCATGAACAGGCCGAGCGGGAAAGTGTGCAGACTAATAAGGGCTTTTCCGGTTTTTATGACTTCTTCCGCGCTGATTTCCCGCTGTCGGTGCCGCGCATGCTGTCAGGGATTGCCGATGGTCATTTGTTGATGGTCCATCCTGGACATGTCGATCCTGCTTTGTGCGGCGTCGATAGTCTGACCACTCCCCGACAGGCGGAATGGAACTTCCTGATGAGCGAGCGGTTTGACGCCCTGCTGCAACGCCATCGTCTGGTGATCGGGCCTTTGTTCTGATCATTGGCTTTACGCCTTGGTGGGTGTTGTTCGATCTTTAAGCTTCTGTTAAGGTTTACCATTCCTTAACCGATGTGGGGTCGGACCGCCGTGGTGGGCGTTGGCTCGGTCTTCTCTAGCTTTGTCCAATGGACGGCGACGCTGAACAGCGGCGCTGGCGCTACGGCTGTGTCGTCATCGGCGGCAACGGCTGCGGGGGCGAAGAATGCTGCCTCGGTCCAGGCTGGGACGGCGCAATCCGGGATCTGGAGCCAAAGCGCCATTGCTCCCAGCGCCGTTGCGCAATCGGGCGGGGCGGATGGCGGACCCTCGACCGGATCGGCGGGGGCGCACTCTTCCCGTCAGGCGGAACGGTCGTGGCGTAGCTTTGCCGCCAACCGTAGCGGCGATGCCACCAGCGGCCAGGGCAATGGATCGCCAGGGTCGGCGCCGCAACAAAACAACCGTGTGGCGCTTGATTTCACCCAGCCTTTGGGTAGTTTCATTGCCCAGCTTTGGGGGCAGCAAAGCGCCACAGCAGCCGCGTCACAAAATTTTCGCGTCTCCTCGACGGCGGCGGCGTCTTATCAGGCGGCTGATCAGTTGGGCGTGGCGAATGTGCAGCAGACAAATACGGATTTGAATATCCCCGGTCTGCCGCCCATGATGTCCAGCGGCCGCCGTCTCGACCTGTCGGTCTGATCTCTCAACTCAAAGAAATATTTGAAAATGCTGATACGCATTTCGCCACCAGCATATTTTCCTTTGCCGGGGAATATATGGAGGGGTGTTCAATGCCTGATTTGGCAATCTTGGGTTTTATTAGATTTGTTTCTCATCTCGTTATTTTATGCGCATAGATTGAGTATTGCGTATTTGTCGCCCCTAAGATGCGGAAAAGCTTATACAGTTTTTTCTGCTGATCGTTACAATTCCTTACGCTAAGGCTAGGCAATTTATCCCATTATTTGGTTGCTTAAGCGCCGGAATGCGCCTATTGAGCAAGGGACACTTTGTCATAACCCCACAAGCAAAACCCCGCTCCGGGGGTCCACAGGGACCAGCCGAGGATCATGCCCATTACCAATGAAGCAAAAGCGGTCAAGCCGCTTAACCGAGCCAACGATACTGACCGCCATGTCGGCGCCCGTATTCGTGAACGTCGTATCATGCTGGGGTTGTCCCAGCAGCAAATGGCCGATCTGATTGGGGTGACCTATCAGCAGGCTCATAAGTACGAACGCGGCATCAACCGCATCTCCGCCGGTCGTCTTTACGAGATCGCCCAAGTCCTGGGCGTGCCGGTCGGCTATTTCTTCGAGGGCCTGGAAAACCAGCGCGTCCCCGACCTGACCGCGCGTCAGCGGATGTGCCTGGAACTGGCCCGCAATTTCTCGAGCATTTCGAACGAACGTCACCAGGAAGCTCTGAGCCAAATGGCCCGTGCTCTGGCGGCGGAAGCCTAAGAATAGTTCACTGATTTTCCACTTGGGACGAACCTTCGCGTAAGAAGGTTGCCGGGCAGGCTGTGGAGCGCCCTTATAAAGCCAAAAGGCAAAGGTGCGGCTCGCCAGTCCGGGTGGAGAGCGTGAAAAGAAAAAAGCCCAGACCCTTGGCTACGGGGTCTGGGCTTTTTCGTGTCGTCTGATCGGGCTTGGATTATTTCAGGCCCTGGACGATGTCATCGATGGTGGTCAGCAGCAGGTCGGCCGCCCGATCCGGCCCGCCGGGAAAGCGGTTGTTCAGGGTCAGGGCGATAAAGCCATGCGCGGTAGCGGCGATGCGGTCGGCCTGATGGGCGGACTCATCCTTGCCGCCATGCTTTTCCGCCAGTTCCTGGGCGATCTGGCGCAGCGCCATCGGGGCGTCGCCTGGTTCCGGGCTATAGGGGCGCAGGCCGTCCAGGCCGAACATCACGGCGTAAAGTTCGCGGTTGGTATGGGCAAACTGCCACAGCGCCTGTACGGCGGCGCGCAGCCGTTTGGTCGGGCCGTGCAAATCAGCGATTGCAGCTTCCAGTTGGGTGTCCAGCGCTTGAGCCGCTTCCCCAGCCAGGGCGGTGAGAACGGCGTCCTTGTCGCGGAAGTACTGATAGATCGCAGGCGCGCTACAATTTATCCGGGCGGCGATCGCGCGCACGGTCACAGCAGGCCAACCCTGGGAGGCAGCGATCGAACGCGCCGCATCAACGATTTCTTTGCGCCGCGCCGGGTGTCCGGGCGGACCATCAGCCATCTGAATCATGTACCGACGGTAGCATAAGTATCTGGGCGCAGCTAGTGCTCTAACCACTCCACGCGAACATTTTCATCAATTTCTCGCTCAAGATGACCCTGAACAACAGTCACATCCTTGACGGGAAAAAGTCTTTTGCAGGCCCAAACCGCCATGGCGCGCACCAGGGGCGATGGATCATCAAGAAGGGCCTGAGCCGAAGGGGCCAGATCGGCCCGTCCGCTGTTGCCGATGGCGATCAGCACATTGCGCACGAAACGGTCGCGGCCGATGCGTTTGACCGGCGATCCGGCGAAGATGTCGCGGAAGGCGGCATCGTCCAGCGCCGCCAGATCGGCCAGACGCGGCGCGGTCAGTTCGATGCGGGGGCGATAATCGGCTTCCCTGGTCGGCTGGGCGAACTTGTTCCAGGGACAGACGCCCATGCAATCGTCGCAGCCATAGATGCGGTTGCCAGCAGGGGGCGCAGATCGCGGGGGATGTGGCCCTTATATTCGATAGTCAGATAGCTGATGCAGCGGCGTGGATCGATCTGCCCACCCACCAGCGCCCCGGTGGGGCAGGCGCTTTCACAGGCATGGCACTTGCCGCAATGATCGGGCTCGGGGGCGTCGGGTTCCAGCGTCAGGGTGGTGTAGATTTCGCCCAGAAACAGCCAGGACCCGAACCGGCGCGACACCAGGTTGGTGTGGCGTCCCCGCCAGCCCAGACCGGCGCGGGCGGCCAAGGGCTTTTCCATGACCGGGGCGGTGTCGGTGAAGACCTTTAATTCGCCGCCGCAAGTCTCGACGATCCAGCGGGCCAGGGCCTTCAGGCGTTTCTTCAGGGTGTCGTGGTAGTCGCGGCCACGGGCATAGACGCTGACATGACCCCGTTCGGGGTGGGCCAGGGTGGCCAGCGGATCGGGGCCGGGGCCATAATTTTCCCCCAGGACGATGACGCTTTTGGCGTCCGGCCATAGCCCTTGCGGCGAGGCGCGACGATCCTGGGTTTCGGCCATCCACAGCATTTCGCCATGACGGCCATCGGCCAGATAGGCCGCCAAATCCCGTGCCGCGCCCGCCACCGCCTCGGCGCTGGTGAAACGGGCTTCGGCAAAGCCCAATTCCAGCGCCTTGGCGCGGATGGCGTCCTTGAGTGCGGACGGTTCCAGCGGGGCGGGGGTGGGCCTAGCCACGCCCGCGATAGCCGGGAACGCCCTGATCGGGCAGCCACAGCCCGGCGGGCGGCGCGTCGGTCTGCCAAAAGACGTCGATGGGGATACCGCCGCGCGGATACCAATATCCGCCAATGCGCAGCCACACCGGCGACAGCGCATCCACCAGCCGCTTGCCGATGCCCACCGTACAATCTTCGTGGAAGGCGCCGTGATTGCGGAAGCTGGACAGGAACAGCTTCAGCGACTTGCTTTCCACCAGCAATTCGTCGGGAACATAGTCGATGACCAGATGGGCAAAGTCGGGCTGTCCGGTAATCGGACACAGCGAAGTAAATTCGGGGGCGGCGAAGCGCACCACATACTGGGTGCCCGGCTGGGGATTGGCGACGGTTTCCAAGACGGCCTGATCGGGGCTGTCGGGAATCTCGGTGCGCCCGCCCAGTTGGGTCAGGTTCTGATAGATGGTTTGGTCGGCCATGCGGTAGCTCTCCCCAGAGGTGCAGTGGTCTTTTGTGCTGCGGTTTTACAAGGGCTCGATATCGCCCATCGCCTGAAGCTCGGCGAAGCGGGCGGCGTATTGGGTCAGTTGATTGGCGGCGATGGCGGCCCGCAAATCACGCATCAGGTCCTGATAATACTGGATATTGTGCCAAGTCATCAGCATCAGGCCCAGCACTTCCTCGGCCTTGGCCAGATGGTGCAGATAGGCGCGGCTGTAATTGCGGCAGGCCGGGCAGCCGCAGGCTTCGTCCAGCGGGCGTGGATCGTCCTGATGACGGGCATTGCGGATGTTGACCGGGCCGCGGCGGGTAAAGGCCTGACCGGTGCGGCCCGAGCGGGTCGGCATGACGCAGTCGAACATATCGATGCCGCGCATCACCGCGCCGACGATGTCGCCGGGCTTGCCCACCCCCATCAGATAGCGGGGCCGGTCGTCGGGCAGCATGGGGACGGTGAAATCCAGTACCCGGAACATCTCTTCCTGGCCTTCACCGACCGCCAGCCCGCCGACCGCGTAACCGTCAAAGCCGATTTCCTTCAAGGCGGAGGAAGAGGTCTCCCGCAAATCTTCGAAGGTGCTGCCTTGGACGATGCCGAACAGGCCATAGCCGGGCCGTTCGCTGAAGGCCTGGCGCGACCGACGCGCCCAACGCATCGACAGTTCCATCGATTGCTTGGCCTGATCGTGGGTGGCCGGAAAGGGGGTGCATTCGTCGAAGCACATGGTGATGTCGGCATCCAGCATGCGCTGGATTTCCATCGAGCGTTCCGGCGACAGCAGATGCTTGCTGCCGTCCAGATGCGATTGGAAGGTGACGCCTTCCTCGCTCATCTTGCGCAGCTTGGACAGGCTCATCACCTGGAACCCGCCGCTGTCGGTCAGGATCGGGCCGTGCCAGTTCATGAACTGGTGCAGTCCGCCCATGCGCTCGATCCGTTCGGCGGTGGGGCGCAGCATCAGGTGATAGGTGTTGCCCAGAATGATCTCGGCCCCGGTCGAGGCCACCGCTTCGGGTGTCATCGCCTTGACCGTGCCGACGGTGCCGACCGGCATGAAGGCCGGGGTCTGGATATCGCCGTGGGCGGTGTGCAGCTTGCCCAGACGGGCCTTGCCGTCCTGGCCCAGATGCTGCCAGTGAAAGGCGGTCATTGGTCGGTCTCTCCGGTTCGGTGCAACAGCGAGGCGTCGCCATAGGAATAAAAGCGATAGCCGTTGGCCTTGGCGTGATCATAAGCCTGCCGCATGCGGTCCAGTCCGGCAAAGGCCGAAACCAGCATGAACAGGGTCGAGCGCGGCAGGTGGAAATTGGTCATCAGGACATCGACGGCGCGGAAACGATAGCCGGGTGTGATGAAGATGTCGGTGGCGCCGTCAAAGGGCAAGACCTCGCCATTGGGGGCGGCGGCACTTTCCAAAAGCCGCAGCGAGGTGGTGCCGACCGCGACGATGCGACCGCCCGCTTGCCGGGCGGCGTTGATGCGTTGGGCGGCTTCGGGGGTGATGACGCCCCGTTCGCTGTGCATCTTGTGGTCCTTGGTGTCGTCGGCCTTGACCGGCAGAAAGGTGCCAGCCCCCACATGCAAGGTCAGGGTCTGGCGCAGCACGCCCCTGGCATCCAGCGCCGCCAGCAGGTCCGGGGTGAAATGCAGCCCCGCCGTCGGCGCCGCCACCGCGCCGGGGTCGCGGGCAAAGACGGTCTGGTAATCCGACTTGTCCTGTTCGTCGGCGCCATGCTCGCGCTTGATGTAAGGCGGCAGCGGCATCACCCCGTGGGCATCCAGGGCCAGCATCAGGGCGTCGCCGCCGACATTGAAGGCCAGGGTGACTTCGCCCATTTCGCCCTTGGCGGCGACATCGGCCCAAAAGGTCGGGGAAAAATCGATGCGGTCGCCCACCTTCAGCTTCTTGGCCGGACGGGCAAAGGCGTTCCAGCGGTCCAGGCCGATGCGTTCGTGCAGCGTCACCTCGATGCCGGCCAGGCCGCGTTTGCCGGTCAGACGGGCGGGAATGACGCGGGTGTCGTTGGACACCAGAATATCGCCGGGCTGCAGCAGGTCGGGCAGGGCGCGCACGATCAGATCGTCCAGGCCATCGGGGCGGACATGCAGCAGCTTGGCCTGATCGCGGGGCGAGACCGGACGCTCGGCGATCAGCTCGCGCGGCAGGTCGAAATCGAAATCATCAACTTTCATAAGGCGGGGGTTTGACAGCTTTTGACCCGGCCCGTCAACGCCTTGTTTTGCCGTTCCGCCCTGGCGGCGGAACGGCCCCCGCCTTGGTGCGGGGGCCTGGGACCAGAACCCGGTTTTTACTTCTTGGTCAGGGCGTCGATCTGACGCTGCATGATGTTCAGCCGTTCCTGCAATTCGCTGGCGGTGCCGGTGACGCCGGGGGCTGTGCCCGCATCCTCGCCGCTCGCCGCTTGTTGCTGGGCGTTGTAGAAGGGGGTGAACATCTTCATGGCGCTTTCGAACAGGGCCATGTTCTGCTTGTTGATCTCCTCCAGCGGATTGAAGGGGAACAGGCCGCTCATATACTGGCGCATCTGTTCTTCATTCCGGGAAAAGGCCTGCATGCTGTATTCCAGATAGCGCGGCACCAGGCCGCCCAACTGGTCGCCATAGAACCCGATCAACTGGCGCAGGAAGCTGATGGGCAGCAGGTTTTGCCCGCCCTTCGATTCCTCTTCAACGATGATCTGGGTCAGGACCGAGCGGGTGATATCCTCGCCGGTCTTGGCGTCATAGACGACGAAATCCTCGTTGTCCTTCACCATTTGCGACAGGTGGTCGAGCGTCACATAGCTGCTGGTGGCCGTATTGTAGAGACGGCGGTTGGCGTATTTCTTGATGGTGATAGGTGTGGCTGTGCTCGTCATCGGGGGGCGTTTCCTGTTGGCGGCGACATTGGGTGTGGCTGGATTATTCTTATATTTACCAAAGACTATAAGGTGCCGCAGAGCAAAAGTCTCGCCCAGAACGGCACTATTTTCCTAACAGGGTTCGTCATTTGCTGGTGTCTGGTCAAGGGTCTAACCCTGAGGTATAGTCCGATCTATGACCGATGCGCCGGACATGGAACAGCTTGCCCGCCGCTACCTGGATCTGTGGCAAGATCAGGTGAGCGCGCTGGTCAATGATCCAGCCCTGGCGGATGCCATGGCCCAGGCCTATGTGATGATGACCAAGGGCGCGTCCGCCCTGGCCCAGGCGACCGGCGTCGCCGCCACTGCTTCTGCCGCTCCGGCCTCGGGGGAAAG
Source organism: Rhodospirillaceae bacterium (assembly GCA_030151865.1). Taxonomy (GTDB): domain Bacteria; phylum Pseudomonadota; class Alphaproteobacteria; order Rhodospirillales; family Magnetospirillaceae; genus JASLCK01. The sequence goes on from JASLCK010000355.1 coordinate 29,170, forward strand.
CGATGACCGCAGCGCCACATCAGACCCCGCCCGATCCCCAACCCCCGCCGCTGCCCCGTCTGGGGCCGCGTCCGTTGCCGCTGCATCTGGCGGCCCAGGCAACGATGCTGCTGGGCTCGGCGCTCGCCTTGCCCAACTGGAAGAACGGGTCGCTCGTCTGGAAGCCGCACTTGCAGCCCAAGGCGGCGGATCTGGCAAGCCAGCTCGGCGATCTGGAAAATCCAAACTTCAAGGCGGCACTGGAAGCTGAAGCGCGCCGTCGCGTCGATGCTTTTGTGCGGGGGATTCAGGCATACCGTCGCCATCCCTATCACCGCGCCCTGCCGCCGGTTCCGGTAATCTGGCAGGAAGGGACGACCCGGCTTCTGGATTATTCCCAACCGGGGGCGGATGGACCTGTGACTTTGGTCATCCCGTCGCTGATCAACCGCGCCTATATCCTGGATCTGACCGCCAAGCGCAGCTTTATGCGCTATTTGGGGGAAAAGGGGGTGCGGGCCTTTTTGGTGGATTGGGGCGCGCCGGGGCCCGAGGAAAGAACCTTCAGTCTCGACGATTATATTCGCGGCAGGCTGGGCCGGTGCTTGGATTTCGTGCTGGCGACGGCAGGGCGTCCGGCTTTGGTCGGTTATTGCATGGGCGGACTTTTGGGGCTGGGGCTGGGGCTGTTGCGCCAGGATGACGTGTCGGGGCTGGCGTTGCTGGCCACGCCCTGGGACTTTCACCGCCCCGACGATTTGCAGGCCCGTCAGGTCAAGGCGATGCGCCGCCCCTTGCAGGACGCCATCGACAGCCAAGGCGAATTGCCGGTCGATCTTTTGCAAAGCCTGTTCACCACCATCGACCCCGGTGGGATCGAGCGCAAGTTCCGCGCCTTTTCCCGCATGACCGCCAAAAGCGCCAAGGCCCGCGATTTCGTGGCGCTGGAGGATTGGTTGAACGACGGGGTGCCGCTGGTCGGTAAAGTGGCTCAGGAATGCCTGTTCGGCTGGTATGTCGATAACGACACCGCCACAGGGCGCTGGGCGCTGGGCGGCGATCCGGTGCTGCCGCAGAGTTTCATCAAGCCGTCACTTGCCTTGATCCCGGCAAAGGATCGAATCGTTCCACCCGCTTCGGCGATGGTGTTGGCCCAAGCTCTGCCGAACGCCCGTATCCGGGTGATAGAGGCCGGTCATATCGGCATGATGACGGCGGGGCGGGCCAAGACCGAGGTTTACGGTCCCCTGCTGCGCTGGCTGCGGCGAGTGTCGGCAAAGCCGTGATAAACAAATGTAAAAGCGTCTTTCACCCTTCAACCTGAGGGGGACAGGCGCGCCGCCTGCGTGTTATCATCCGCGACCAAATTCATAGGAGAGAAGCGTAATGTCCGATATCGTTATCGTCGCCGCGACCCGCACTCCCATCGGCGCCTTCAGCGGCAGCCTCAGCTCCTATACGGGCGCGGCTCTGGGCGAAGTGGTGATCCGCGAAGTCCTGAAGCGCGCCAGCGTCGATGCGGCGGAAGTGTCGGAAGTCATTCTGGGCCAGGTGCTGACCGCCGGTATCGGCCAGAACGGCGCCCGCCAGGCTTCCATCAAGGCTGGCATTCCCCAGGAAATCCCGGCCTGGACCATTAATCAGGTCTGTGGCTCGGGCCTGCGCACCGTCGCTTTGGGCGCTCAGGCCATCAAGAACGGCGATTCCAAGATCGTCATCGCCGGTGGTCAGGAAAGCATGTCCAACTCGGCCCATTCGGTGTTCCTGCGTTCGGGCGTCAAGATGGGCAACACCGATCTGGTCGATACCATGATCAAGGACGGCCTGACCGACGTCTTCAACGGCTATCACATGGGCATCACCGCCGAGAACATCGCCGAGAAGTGGGGCATCACCCGTGACGAGCAGGATCAGTTCGCCCTGGCGTCCCAGAACAAGGCCGAAGCCGCCATCAAGGGTGGCCGCTTCAAGGACGAAATCGTCCCGGTGAAGATCGTGGTGAAGCGGGAAGAAAAGCTGTTCGACACCGACGAATATCCCCGTCTGGGTGCGACCATCGACGCTATCGCCAAGCTGAAGCCCGCCTTCAAGAAGGACGGCACCGTCACCGCCGGCAATGCGTCGGGCATCAATGACGGCGCTGCCGCCGTGCTGCTGATGACCGCCGAGGAAGCCGCCAAGCGCGGTCTGACCCCGATCGCCCGTATCGCGTCCTGGGCTCAGGCCGGTGTTGATCCGGCGGTGATGGGGTCTGGCCCGATCCCCGCGTCCAAGGCCGCTCTGGCCAAGGCGGGTTGGAGCATCGACGACCTCGACCTGATCGAAGCCAACGAAGCGTTCGCCGCCCAGGCCATCTGCGTCAACCGCGACATGGGCTGGGACACAGCCAAGGTCAATGTCAACGGCGGCGCCATCGCCCTGGGTCACCCCATCGGCGCGTCGGGCACCCGCGTGCTGGTCAGCCTGCTGCACGAAATGCAGAAGCGTGGGGCCAAGAAGGGTCTGGCCACCCTGTGCATCGGCGGCGGTATGGGTATCGCGCTGACTGTCGAACGCTAAAAAAGTACCCGTTACGGTCGGGGGCGGAATCGGTTACGATTCCGCCCCTGGTCTTTATGGGGGGCAATAAAGGGCAGGACCGCCGGGCGGAGGCGGGTCTGGAAAAACCAATCCGCGCCAACGCGGATGCGCAGCGAGGAGTTCAGTCCATGAGCCGTGTCGCACTTGTCACCGGGGGAACCCGCGGCATTGGGCGCGCCATTTCGGTGGCGCTGAAGAACGCCGGATACCGGGTGGTCGCCAATTACTTCGGCAATATCGAAGCCGCCCGTCAGTTCACCGAGGAAACCGGCATTCCGGCCTATCGTTTCGACGTGTCCAGCTTCGCCGAGTGCGAAGCGGGCATTGCCAAGATCGCCGCCGAGATTGGGCCGGTGGAAATTCTGATCAACAATGCGGGCATCACCCGCGACGCTACCTTGCACCGTATGACTTACGAGCAGTGGGAAGACGTCATCCATACCAACCTGACCAGTTGCTTCAACCTGTCGCGCGCTGTGATCGACGGCATGCGGGACCGCAGCTTTGGTCGTATCGTCAATATCGGGTCGATCAACGGTCAGGCCGGGCAGTATGGGCAGGTCAATTACGCCGCCGCCAAGTCGGGTATTCACGGCTTCACCAAGGCCCTGGCCCTGGAAGGTGCTGCAAAGGGTGTGACCGTCAACGCCATCGCGCCCGGCTATGTGGACACCGAAATGGTGCGCGCCGTGCCCCATGCGGTGCTGGAAAAGATCATCGCCAAAATTCCGGCGGGCCGTCTGGGCCGGGCCGAGGATATTGCACGCGGCGTTCTGTTCCTGATCGCCGACGACGCCGACTTCATCACCGGGGCGACGCTGTCCATCAATGGCGGTCAGCATATGTACTGACCGGTGCAGTGTACTGCGCTGGGTATCGGAACCCCCGCCGAGGCGATCGGCGGGGGTTCTTGTTTGCGTTGCAAAGACTTTTCCGCCACCCTCTCGGGCCTGTTGTTTGAAAGGGGGAAGGAAATGGAGTCCGCCGCGCGCGCGACCATGATCGGGGCGGTTGCCCTGCTGTTGTGGTCAACCCTGGCTTTGCTGACGGCCCTGGCTGGACCGATCCCGCCGTTTCAGTTGGTGGCGATGGCCTTTGCCCTGGCGTCGCTGATCGCGCTGGTCAATTGGACGGTGCGCGGCCAAGCCATCCTGCCGAAGCTGCGTCAGCCGCTGGGGGCCTGGGCGCTGGGGGTGGTCGGGCTGTTCGGCTATCACTTCTTTTACTTCCTGGCCTTGCAGTGGGCTCCGCCCTTGGAAGCCAATCTGCTGAACTATCTGTGGCCGTTGCTGATCGTGCTGTTTTCCACCTTTCTGCCCGGTGAACGGCTGCGGCCGCGTCATCTGCTGGGGGCGGCGGCGGGGATGGGCGGCGCGGTGCTGCTGATCGCCAAGGGCGGCGGCATCGGTTTTGATCCCCGCTATCTGGTGGGCTATGGCGCGGCTATCGCCTGCGGCGTCATCTGGTCGGCCTATTCGGTGCTGAACCGCCGTTACAAGGATGTGCCCAGCGATGCCGTGGGCGGATTTTGCGCCGCCACAGCGCTGTTGGCGCTGCTGTGCCATCTGGGCTTCGAACAAACCGTCTGGCCCGCCGGATGGGAACAATGGCTGGCGGTGCTGGTGCTGGGGCTGGGACCGGTAGGGGCGGCGTTTTTCGTCTGGGATTATGGCTGCAAGCACGGCCATATCCGTGCCTTGGGGGCGATGGCCTATGGCGTGCCGCTGATTTCCAACGGCCTGCTGATCGTCTTTGGACGCGGCGAACTGACTTGGCGGGTGATGGCGGCGGGCTTGCTGATTATCGGCGGCGCGGCACTGGGGGCGGGCGATCTGGTCCGCTTCAAACGGCGGACATAACGCAAGTCGTCCCCTGAAAATGATCATGGCCGGGTTGAACCCCGGCCATGATTGTTTCCGAGTGCTGTCGATGGGTCAGCTGTTGCGGATGTTGTTGATGAAGCTCGACACCTGCTGGCGCAACTGATCGGCGCTGCCCGCCATGCCGCCCATGGAATCCACCACCTGATTGACCAGTTCCAGGCGCACATTGGCGTCGTCCACCAGATTGACCAGATGGGCCGAAATCTGCTGGGTGCCGTCCGACGCCTGTTGGACGTTGCGGGCAATTTCCTGGGTGGCGGCGCTTTGTTCCTCCACCGCGCTGGCGATGCCCGACGAAATCGCGCGAACCTGTTCGATCACCGTGGCGATCCCGCCGATGGCGGCCACCGCGTTGCGGGTTTCTTCCTGCACGGCATTGATCTGGGCGGTAATTTCCTCGGTGGCGCGGCTGGTCTGGGTGGCCAGGTTCTTCACCTCGCCCGCAACGACGGCAAAGCCCTTGCCCGCTTCGCCCGCGCGCGCAGCCTCGATGGTGGCGTTCAAGGCCAACAGATTGGTCTGGCTGGCGATATCGTTGATGAGGCGGACCACTTCGCCGATTTTGTCGGTGGTCTGGGAAAGGCCGATCACCAACTGGTTGGCATGATCGGTTTCCTGCGACGCCTGGGTCGAAATGCTGGCGGCCTGGGCCACCTGACGGCTGATTTCGCGGATCGACGACGACAGTTCTTCTGCCGCCACCGAAACGGTTTCCACATTGTGCGACGTCTGTTCCGACGTCGCCGACATATCAACCAGTTGCTTGGTACCCGCTTCCACCTTGCTGACCAGCAGGTTGCCGACATTCAGCATGTCGTTGGCAGACCCCGACACGCCATTGACCAGCCCCATCACGCCGGTTTCAAAGCTTTGCGCGGTGTCCTGCATGGTCTTGTGGCGCTGTTCGGCCTGGCGGTGGGAATCCTCTTCGCGCTGATGGCGCAATTCACTGGCGGTCTTGGCCTCGTCGCGCAGCAGCAGAATGGACTGAGCTAGCCCGCCGATTTCGTCGGCGCGGGTCAGGGCCGGAACCTCGACCAGATAATCGCCGCCATTGATGCGCTTGGTGGTTTCCGACAACGCCTTCAGCGGATTGGAAATGGATTTCGACACCAGGAAAGCGGCGGCGGAGATCGCCAGCAGAATGCCAATGCTGATCCCCAGGAACTGCTTAACAGTGCGCCAAGCTTCTTCATCCACATCATCGACGTAAACCCCGGTACCGACAATCCAGCCCCAAGGTTCATAGGGCAGGGCATAGGCAAATTTTTCGACCGGCACGGTGCTGTTGGCGCGCGGGAAGGAATAGCTGAAGATACCGCCGCCCTTCTTGATCACCGCCACCAGATCATAAAGATAAGCCCGACCGGTGCCGTCCTTTTCTTCCAGGTAATTCTTGCCTTCGCGTTCCGGCTTGCCGCCATGCACCAGGGCGTTGATCTGCATGTCGTAGACGAAGAAATAGTTGTTCCCGTCGTAATGCATCGAACGAATGGTCTTGCGGGCCATTTCCTGGGCAGTCTGCTGGTCGAATTCGCCGTTGGCAACCCGCTGTTGCAGGCCCTTGGCGATGTCGCGCGCCGATTCCACCAGCACGCGGGTCTGTTCGACCTTAGCCGTCATGAGGCTGCTGCGGACAAACATCGACGCCAGAATGGAAAGAGAAACCAAGCCCAGCGTGATCAGAACGATCAACAGGCTGAGACGCATCATAATCGATTTGATTTTCACGAAAGCACCTCTTACGGCGGGGCGTATCTTGGAACGATTCTTAGGTCTATGCATTATTTCTTATTGACTTCGATCAATAGCATTGAGTCGTTTATATGACAAGTTCCATATGAATTTCCTTCGTACAGTTATAAAAACCTTTATGAATTAGTCGGAATTTATCAAGGCGAGGAACACTCTCAATGGGTGTGTTAGAGGGCTTCATTTGCGAGAATTGCAATGGAATCATCAATTTATTGAATGATAAAAGAAAAGGACAACTCCGTGAGTTGTCCTATTCTTGAGCTTTCTCGCCCGGTTTGCCGAAGAGTGGTTTTTTCTTAGGCAGAAAAACGATGGAGAA
>JASLCK010000396.1 GCA_030151865.1 Rhodospirillaceae bacterium
TGCTGGGGGCTTATGTCGATCATATCGGGCGGCGCAAGGGCTTGATCCTGACCCTGTCGATCATGGCGAGCGGCACGATCTTGATCGCGGTCTCACCCACCTATGCCACCATCGGTTTGGCGGCTCCGTTGCTGGTGTTGCTGGGCCGATTGTTGCAGGGCTTTTCCGCCGGCGTCGAGTTGGGTGGCGTGTCGATCTATCTGTTCGAGATTTCCACGCCCGCCAATCGGGGCTTTTTCACTTCGTTCCAGTCGGCCAGCCAGCAGGTGGCTATTTTCGCCGCCGCGCTGATCGGCTTTGGCCTGAACGCCGCCCTGCCCCGCGAAACCATCGCGGAATGGGGCTGGCGCATTCCCTTCTTCATCGGCTGCCTGATCATTCCCTTTATCTTCCTGATCCGCCGCACCTTGGAAGAAACCCCGGCCTTCCTGGCGCAGAAGCACCATCCTTCGACCTCCGAAGTGTTTCGCGCCATGCTGGAACATTGGAAAATCGTGGTTCTGGGCATGATGCTGACGGCCATGACCACCGTGACTTTCTATTTCATCACGGTCTATACGCCGACCTTCGGCAAGAACGTCTTGAAGCTGTCTTCCACCGATTCTCTGCTGGTCACGCTGTTTGTCGCGGTTTCCAACTTCATCTGGCTGCCCATCGGCGGGGCCATTTCCGACAAGATCGGCCGCAAGGCGGTTCTGATGACCATTGCCGGTTTGGCCTTGTTGACGGCCCACCCTGCCCTGTCCTGGTTGGTCAGCGATCCCAGCTTTGGGCGCATGCTGGCGGTCGAGCTGTGGTTCTCGCTGTTCTTCGGGCTCTACAACGGCGCCATGGTGGTGGCCCTGTCCGAGGAAGTGCCGCCCCAGGTCCGCACCACCTGCTTTTCTCTCGCCTTCAGCCTGGCGGTGGCCCTGTTCGGGACCTTCACCCCGTTGGTCTGCACCTGGCTGATTGATCGCTTTGCCGAACCGGCAGCGTCGGCTTTCTGGTTGATGGGTGCCGCCGCGATGGGCCTTGCCGCCACCTTGATTCTCTATCGCGGGCGCAAGTTTGCGCCAAAGGAAGCCTAAGTCATGGACACCATTCCATCCGGCCATCCCTTGCCTGCCTCGGTCGATGTGCTTGTCATCGGCGGAGGCAACGCGGCCCTGTGCGCGGCCATCAGCGCGCGCCGGGCGGGGGCGTCCGTTCTTGTCGTCGAAGCCGCTCCGAGATTTTATCGGGGCGGCAATACCCGGCACACCCGCAACATGCGCTGTGCCCATGATCATGCCACGGCCACCCTGTCCGGGCCTTATACCGAGGATGAGTTCTTCGACGATCTGATGCGCGTGACCAGCGGCAAGACCGACGAAAGCCTGGCCCGGCTGATGATTTCCGAATCCAAGGACATGCTGTCTTGGATTCAGGAACAAGGCGTGCGGTTCCAGCCCTCGCTGGGCGGCACTTTGAGCCTGGGCCGCACCAATTCCTTCTTCCTGGGCGGCGGTCGGGCCATGCTCAACGCCCTTTATAAAACTGCCTTGGATTTGGGGGTGCAGGTCGCCTATGACGCCCCGGTTTCCGCTCTGGACATCCAAAACGGCACCTTCTGCTCGGCGGAAGTCACGCGGGGAACCGCCCGCCATCAGATCACGGCGGGGGCCGTGGTCACGGCGGCGGGCGGTTTCGAAGCCAATATCGAATGGCTGAAGGACGGATGGGGCGATATCGCCGAAAACTTCCTGATCCGCGGCACGCCCTATAACCGGGGAACCGTTCTCAAGATGCTGATCAATGGCGGGGCCAAAGCCATTGGCGACGCCACCCAATGCCATGCGGTGGCCATCGACGCCCGCGCGCCGAAATTCGACGGCGGCATCATCACCCGCCTGGATTGCGTGGTCTTCGGCATCGTTGTCAACAAGAACTGTGAACGGTTCTATGACGAAGGCGAGGATATCTGGCCCAAACGTTACGCCATCTGGGGGCGTCTGGTGGCCCAACAGCCCGACCAGATCGCCTATATCATCTTCGACGCCGCTTCCATCGATCTGTTCATGCCCTCGCTTTATCCTCCGATTCAGGCCGATAGCATTGGCGAACTGGCGGAAAAGCTGGGGCTGGACCGCGACGGCCTGACGGAAACAGTGGAAACCTTCAACGCCGCTGTAAAGCCGGGCACCTTCAACGACAAGGTGCTCGACGAATGCCATACCGAGAGGCTGACACCGCCGAAGTCCCATTGGGCGCGGCGGCTGGAAAAGGGCCCCTTCTATGCCTATCCGGTCCGGCCGGGCATCACCTTTACCTATCTGGGGGTCAAGGTGAACCACGAGGGCCGGGTCATCATGGCCGACGGCAGCCCCGCCCAAAACATCTTCGCCGCCGGTGAGATCATGGCCGGCAATGTTCTCGGGCAAGGGTACGCCGCCGGAATCGGCATGACCATCGGCAGTGTCTTTGGTCGCTTAAGCGGCAATGCCGCTGCCGCAGAAAGTCTGCAGAGCGCGGGAGTGGAATAGGATGCACCCCAACACCATGAATAACGCCGAATCGCCCGTCCTGGTCGAAGCCCGGCGCGTGATGACGGTTTGCAATTCCTGTCGCTATTGCGAAGGATTGTGCGCCGTGTTCCCGGCCATGGAGAGCGCCGGGCCTTCAGCGGCGGCGATCTGCGCTATCTGGCCAATCTTTGCCATGCTTGCGGCGCCTGCCACGTCGATTGCCAGTTCACTCCGCCCCACGAATTTTCCATCAATGTTCCCAAGACGATGGCCGAATTGCGGGCGGATTCTTACGCCGCCTATGCTTGGCCCGCACCCTTGGCGGGTTTGTTCCAACGCAACGCCCTGGTGGTTGTCCTCGCCCTTGTTTTGGGCGTTGCCGCGTTCCTGGCGGCATTCAACCAGCTTGTGGCCCCTGATCTGCTGTTTGGCGTGCATACCGGGCCAGGCGCGTTTTCGAAACTGGTGCCGCATACCCTGCTGGCCGGGCTGTTCGGGGCGGCGTTCCTTTATGTCGTGCTGGCCCTGTTTATGGGATTGCGGGCGTTTTGGCGGGATCTGGGCGGACCGGTGCCGATGCGTCGCCGCGTTTGGGCCCAAGCGCTGAAGGATGCGGCGACCTTGCGCCATCTGGACGGCGGCGGGGCGGGTTGCTTCAATGTCGATGACCGCGCCCCCGATCACCGCCGCTTTTACCACCACCTGACTATGTACGGCTTCCTGCTGTGCTTTGCCGCAACGGCGGTGGGCACGCTTTATCACTACCTGCTGGGATGGGAAGCGCCTTACGCCTGGTATCAGTTGCCGGTTTTGTTGGGCTTGAGCGGTGGTATCGGCCTGATCATTGGCCCGCTGGGCCTGATCCACGCCAAATGGACCCGCAACCGTGATCTGGTTGATGTGCCGCGCTTAGGCATGGACATGGCCTTCCCTGCCCTGCTGGCTTTGACCAGCGCCAGCGGATTGCTGTTGCTGCTGCTGCGCTCGACCTCGGCCATGGGGCTTTTGCTGGCCCTGCATCTGGGTGTTGTCTTCGCCCTGTTCGTCACCATGCCTTACGGCAAGTTCGTCCACGGCTTCTATCGCCTTGCCGCCCTGCTGCGCCATGCCCAGGAACGTGCCGCCGAAAGCGAGACGGATTAAAAGGAACAACAGACGACGGCATCGGGCGCTAAAAACCCGATGCCGTTCTGCTTTATCGCAGGGAAAAATGGACCGGCACGATCAGCTCCACCCGATCATTGGGGGCGCTGTCGGGGGCTGGTAGAGGTTGGGCGCGCTCCACGACGTCCAGCGCTTCGCTGTCCAATTCGTTATGGCCGGATTTCTGGCGGATGGATTTGTGCAACAGCCGTCCCTGGCAGTTCATGGCGATATGCACGTAAACCACCCCTTCATAACGGCGGCCTCGGGCGATATCGGGATAGCGCAGGTGCTTTTGCAGGCGGGTCAGCAGTTCGTCTCGCCAATCGGTTTGCCCGGTGATGCTGGACAGGCGCGACAATCCCGGCGACGGCGCGGCGGTCTTTTCGCTGTCCGGCGCGTTTGAGGATGCGGGCATCGAGGTGGTTTCCGCCGCGACCTTGGCCGGGGTCGGATCGGGCTGGCTGACTGGCTGGGGGGGCGCTTCTGTTTGGGGAACCGCTGTCTTGGGCGGTGTCGGGCGGGGCAAGGCCATTTCAGACTTGGCCACCACCCGTTCCTTGATCTGGTGTTTCTTGGGCTGCGGTTTGGCCGCCGCCTGGGGGCGGGCCTGGACCTGCTGCTGACCGGGGGTCAGCTCGATTTCCTTGACGGTGGCAGAGGCCGGAGCCCCCAATTCCACCATCATCATCGCACTTTGCGGCGGGATGGGCAGCGGCGTCACCGGGGGGGCCAGCATGGCCCACAAGCCATAGCCGTGGGATGCCAAGACGATGGTCAGGCACGAACCCCAGCCCCAAAAGCGCCGTCCTCCCAACACTAGCGCCCCCCTGCCCCATCGCGGGCCAGTAAGACAACCTTGAAATAGCCCGCTTCTTTAAGCCGGGCCATGACATCCATCATATCCCCATAGGACACGGCGCGGTCGGCCAGCACATGCAGGCGCGTTTCGGGGTTGGCATGGGTCGCCGCCGTCACGGTCGGGCCGATCTGATCCAGCGAAACCACCGTTTCCCCAACCGAAACCGACAGGTCAGCCCGCACGGTGATGGTAATCGGGTCTGTCTGGGTTGGTTGCGCGGTGGCGCTGATGGACGGCAGATTGACCGGGATTTGCACCGTGGCCAAAGGGGCCGCGACCATGAAGATGATCAGCAGCACCAAGATGACATCAATGAACGGCGTGACGTTGATGTCGTTGAAATCGCCGTCCAGGCTGTCTTCTTCCTCGTCGATCCGGTTGGCGCTCACGGCCTCTACTCCGCCGCCTTGATCGAAAAACGATTGCCTTGGCTTTCCGCATCCCAGGCGGCCAGACGGTGGACTTCCAAGGCGGCATCGCCCAGCAAGACCTTGACCGAGACGCTGAAGCGGCGCAGCAGGTTATAGGAGACAACGGCGGGAATGGCCGCCGCCAGCCCGGTGCCGGTGGCCAACAAAGCCTCGGCGATGCCGGGTGCCACCACCGCCAGATTGGCGGTCTGCGATTGGGCGATGCCGACAAAACTGTTCATGATGCCCCAGACGGTGCCGAACAGACCGACAAACGGCGCAATTGCCCCGATGGTCGCCAGCACCCCGGTGCCCCGATCCAGGGCCCGACCGGCGGCGATGCGGTGGCGGTCCAGGCGGGCGGCGATCTGCGCTTCGGTCGGCCAATGCGCCGCGCCCCGGTTCTGCCGTACCGTCGTGCGGGCCGAATGGGCCATGGCCAAGACCCAGGAATCGACGCGGGGCTTCGGCCCACAAACGCTTTCCAGCGAGGCAACCGCCGCCAGGGACCGCAGCGATGCCGTGATCCGGCGACGCCAGATGACAATTTCGACCAGCTTGGCCAGCAAGATGGTCCAAGTCACCACTGAAGCCAGCACCAGACCAATCATCACCGCCTGAACAACGGGATTGGCGGCGGCAAACATCTGCCACGGTGACAAGGTTGCCGCCGGTCCGATTTGCGCCGTCTGATCCTGGGCCCAGGCGGGCAGCGCCGCGCATAGGACAGCGCCGCCCGTCAGCGTATTCAACCACCCCATTCGCATCATGACACATCCTTTCACGTCAGCCCCATTGGCGCGCCACAGTTCGACGACGCTCCGGCAGACGCAATCCGGACATTAAGAGTTCCTCTTTCTCTTTCGGTCAATGCAAATGCGACACATTCGCAAAATTAGCTTGCTCCCTCTGCCGCGATGCGCCATTGTTTGGCCCGAATTGCTGGGGCCTTGCTTGTGATCATCATGAAAATGACTTGTTGTTAGCAAAACCCACGCATACAGTAGATTTGTTGTTTATATAACATATGGTGCACGGGTTTATGTCCATGCCCTGCGGCGATCCCTCTCAAACCGGCTTCTCTCAAACCGACAGTGATGCGGAAGCGGTGGCCTTGAACGACCTGTTCGACAGGCGGCGGCGGTCTTTGTTCGCCGTGGCCTTGCAGCGCCTGCGGGTGTTCGAGGATGCCGAGGATGCCGTGCAGGAAACCTATCTGAAATCCCGTAAGGTTGCCTGGGCGTCAGTGCAAAACCCGGACGCCATGTTGACCACCATCCATCTCAACGTGATTTACGACATGCTGCGCCGTCGCAAGCATTCGCCGGTGGAAGATGGCCGCTACGAGGAAGCGGCCGAGGTGGTGGCGTCGCCGCAGGCCGACCCGGAACAGACGCTTTTGTCCAAAATCCGCTGGAAATTGGTGTCGCGGTCCATCGACGCTTTGCCGCCGGTGTGCCGGAAAATTTTCCTGATGGTCAAAATTGATGGCTTGTCCCATGCCGAAATCAGCAGCCATACGGGGATGAGCCGGGCCGCCATCGAGAAGAACGTTGTTCGGGCCATGCAGCGCCTGAGACAAGACCTGACCTGATTTTTTTTGTCCCGTTTTTGCCGCTTGGTTCGTCTATGATCAAAGGACCACGAGGACTTCCAAGCGATCATGAACAGGCCATTCCCTCTCAACAGGTCGGAAAAGCACAAAAACAAACAGATCCACGAAGAAGCGACGCAGTGGTATGCGATCATGGAAGACGATTCCAAGGTCGCCGACAATTTGCCTGCCTTCACCACGTGGCTGGATGCCGATCCGCGTCATCAGGCGGCTTTTCAGACCCTGTGCACCCAAAAGCCCGCATCGATCCGCACGGCGGTTTCAGCGGTCCTTAAGGCGGCGTCCTGTCTGCTGCGCCGACCGGCAACGCTGCTGGCCGCCACCGCCTGTCTGGCCTTGGCCGTCACCTTCTGGCCCGGTGCCGAGATTGCCGTGCCCTATGGACAATGGCAAGACAGCCGACCCGGCGATGGCAGTGAATTGCGCTTCGGCCCCGGCAGTCAGGCCAGCCTGGATTTCACCAGTGAGCGCCGTCTGATCACCTTGGACAGCGGCAGCGTCATCGTCGAAGCCGCCAAGGACCCCAACCGTCCGCTGATCGTGCAAACGCCTTCGGGCGCGGTGCGGGTGGTGGGAACGCGCTTTACCGTCATCGTTGACAGCCGCAGCACCGAAATCAGCGTCACACGGGGCGAAGTGCGGGTTACGCCCGCCGACCAGCCCGATGCCGGGCTTTCGGTCCTGCCGGCACAACGGGTTCATATGAACAAAACCGTTGTCACCCGGGATCCCAACATGACCATCCAGCCGGAAGAAAGCCTGGAAGGCTGGCGCACCGTCACCCAGGCGCCGCTGGCCGACCTGACCACCGCCTTGGAACGGGAAACCGGCCAGCATGTCCTGCTGGCCCCCACCCCGGCGGTCCGGGCCGTCTCGGTGTCGGGGCGCTTCTATGTCAGAAACGCTGACGCCACGCTGTCGCAGTTGGTCAACGCCTATGGCCTGCACCGCACCGATACGCCGTTTGGGGTCACCCTGCTCTATTAGAGCCGATTTCGACCTGATTGGATCAGATCGAAAATGCGATCAGCCCGCACGGTGCTTGAGCCTAGCTGACGCCAAATGATTGGACTCACCCGGCAAAAGATCGAATGGCCGCAACGACCTGCTCAATCTCATCATCTTGTAAGTGTGATGACATGGGGAGGCTTAAGACTTCGCCGGCCAGTTGCTCGGCAATCGGCCAATGTCCCGATACGCTCTCCCGATAGCAAGGTTGCTGATGCGGGGGCACGGGGTAATGGATGACGGTTCCGATGCCAGAACGGTCAAGGTGTGACTTCAGCGCATCACGCTGTTTGCTGCGAATCACAAAGAGATGCCAAACCGGGTTCGAATAACCAGCCGTTTCTGGCAAGATGATATTTTCATTCTTCAGGTGATGAAGATACTTATCGGCAATATTTTGTCTTTTTTGATTCCACTCATCTAAAAGACGCAATTTCTCGCGCAGGAATGCGGCTTGCAGCTCATCCAAACGACTATTATATCCAGGCAGATCATGCTGATATTTTATGGATGACCCATAATTGCGTAGCAGGCGCACCTTACTGGCGATGTCGTCATCGTTTGTGAGCACCGCGCCGCCATCCCCCAGGCAGCCAAGATTTTTACCTGGGTAAAAACTCGTTCCGGCCGCATGGCCCAGGGACCCTACGCGCCGTCCGTTGTAACGCGCCCCCTGAGCCTGTGCGGCATCCTCGATCACCACCAACCCATATTGGCGGGCGATTTCATTAATCGGATCCATGTCCGCCGGTTGGCCATAGAGATGAACCGGCATGATTGCGCGCGTTTTTGGGGTAATCGCGGCGGCAATTTTCTGGGGATCAAGATTATAGGTCTTAATATCGGGCTCGACGGCTACCGGCGTGGCTCCACACTGACTGACGGCAAGCCAGGTGGCGATGAAGGTGTTCGAAGGGACGATCACTTCATCGCCGTTCCCAATGCCATAGGCCCGCAAGATAAGGTGCAGCGCTTCCAAACCGTTGCCGACGCCGATGCAATGCTTGACGTCGCTATAGGCGGCAAATTCCGCCTCAAAGGCCTCCAGTTCAGGGCCCATGATGAACCAACCGGAGTTCATAACCCGGCGGTATGCAGTGTCGAGTGCGTCACCGATGGAGCCATTGACGCGGCCTAGGTCAAGAAAGGGAACCTTCATCGTTCGGGAGCCTTTATTGTATTCTTTGTCTTTAAGAACTGTTTTCGACAGCTCTTGTTTCGGGAGCGCCGACAGGTCTGGGGGCTTAAGGGAACGCAAGCGTTGGCCACCAGAGGGCAACTGCTTTGTTTTCCCGTCTTTGCTGATCTTGTCAGAAACGAGCAACGGGTTAAACCGTGGAGAGCCTTGATAGTCCTTAACCAATCTGCGCAGGGGGTGTGGGGGTCTGCTGATGGGATTGCGACATTTGGACGAGACGGCGGAACGTCTCGTTCCTCTCTAGCAGATCATCATAAGATCCCAGGTCACTAATCTGTCCTTGCTCCATCATGACCAAGCGGTCACAGGAATGAAGCGTCGAAAGCCGATGGGCAATCGCGATGATCGTTAGTTCGCCCTTCAGCTTCTGAATGGTCACGGCGATACGGTGTTCTGTTTCCACATCCAAGGCCGAGGTCGCTTCGTCAAGGATCAGAAGAGACGGCTGTTTATAAAGCGCCCGAGCCAAGGCAAGACGTTGCCGTTGTCCGCCCGAGAGACGCTTGCCGTTTTCCCCCACCGAACTATTCAGGCCTTCGTCAAAGCTGCAGACGACATCCCACAATTCGGCTTGTTCCAAGGCTTTTTGAACCAGGCGGACATCGATATCCTGCTCTTCGATGCCGAAGGCCACATTCTGTTTGATCGATGCCTCAAAGATATAGGGCTGTTGGTCAACATAGCCAATCGTGTGACGGAGCGCGTGAATGCGGTTCCCATCAACCTCTTGATCGTCGATTAGGTAGGAACCTTGTTGCGGCTCGAGGAAGCCCAACAGAATCGCGATCAATGTGGTTTTACCCGCACCAGAAGGACCGATGATGCCGATAAACTCTCCTTTACGGATCGTCAGATTAATATCAGACAGAGTCGGTTTGGTGGCATTGGGATAGGTAAAGCTAA
>JASLCK010000288.1 GCA_030151865.1 Rhodospirillaceae bacterium
CAGTTCATCCATGCTGTCGAGCGAGAAATCCCGCACGCCATGGACATGGTACGCCTCGCGGATGGCCCGGCGCGACTTCACTGGATGCATGAAAGCGATGTGCGCAGCGGGGAACAGACGGCGCACCAGTTCCACCTCGGCCAGCGAGGCAGCATCGAAATGGCGCACTCCACCCGCCCACAGGGCGCGCAGCACTGCCGGTTCGGGATTGCATTTGACGGCATAAAGCACGTCGCCGGGAAAGCGGGCGATGAAGCCTTCGGCCGAATCCGCCAGGACGGCGGGGCGCAGGCAATGCATCGGCTCGTCCGGGCGCTGGGCCAGGACGGCTTCGGTAACGCTGGGCAGGCTCCGGCGCGAAGCCGGAACGGCAAGGCGACGAAAATCGGACGTCGCTCCGTCGTAGGTGATGAGGTTCATCTGCCAAACTCCCCAAATTCTGGGCGATTGTGCGGGCCCAGAACTTGAAATCCTTAAAGCTCCCGATGTCGGGATATCCACGGGGACCGCAATCTGCCGATCCAAAAGGACCGCAGGCGGCAACAACGTCATTGGAAAAACACGCAAACACGCCAAAGCGTACTGCGGTTACCAATGCAACCAGGGACTTCGGAAATGCGGGGAAATCCTCGCCCGTAAAGTAACAACCATGTCCACCTCCCTTTCGGGGACCGGCCCACATGTCGGCCAGAGACCAAAAAGGACGCGTTACCGTCGTTGCTTGGCCGGGGTAAGAACCAACCCCAGCGGCACGTGCGAGTGCGTCTGTACGGCTCTATATACTCTTTTTATTCCCGGTTTCAAGTTTCTTTATGGGTTTCTTACAGGGCGGGCCGGAAGTAAAGCCATGCTGAACTGTAACAATAGGCTGTTCCTGACGATTACTTCCGGCTCACTCGATCAAATGGGAATGTAAAAACTTATAAGAGTTATTTTAAAAGTATATTATCGTAATAAGTGTATTTGTCGAAGGGGGCTTTCATGCTGGCAGGGGCAAGGCGCGTCGCACAGGCGCAAACCACCGATCATCAAGGGACGGCACTCCAGCGTCAGCCTGCTGCAGGACAAGCGGTGCTGGGGCAAACGGCACAGGCCAAGTCCCTGCATGTCCTTCAGCAGCGGCTAAACCACCAGGGCGGCGATCAGGCGCCAGTGCAGATGGCGCGCTATCAGGCGAAACAGGCCACTGAAGGTGTCGCCATGGATGTCGAATTGGTGCATGGGCCGGGACAAATAGAGATCATTGACCACCTGGATCGGGAGGGGAAACCGCGTGCCTCCGGCCTGTTGACCTATCAGGTCGATCCCAAGGGCTCGGGGTGGGAGTTAATGGAGTTTGAAGCGCAGCCAGCTGGAACGGGTCTGGGAAGCTTGTTGCTTTTTGAATTCGCACATCTGGCCGTTCAGCATGAATGCCCAGTCATCCGGGTTGCTGCTCCCGCTTTATCGGCCATGGGGGCTTATGTTGCCTTTGGGGGTAAAATTGGGAAACCAGAAACTTTCAAACAAACCTATGGGGTCTATAAGGAAAATATGAGCGCGCGTCCCGAAGATAAGGACTCGGAAGATGAGGGGGCAAAGAAAAAATATGAGGCTGGATTTATGAGTCATAAATCCCTAGTCGAAGCTGAGGCATCGACATTTGCAGAGCAAAAGGTTGCGCGAGAAAAGTACTTTAATCCAGACATGAGCAAAGAAGAGTTGAGGGAAGTTGGGGCTCAGGTTGCGGCCGAGCATGTTGCATCCCATCCTTATGGACCTGATGAATTGGAGCGCCTGGCCTATTATGCGGGGCTGTCTGCAACTCTGGTGTATGAGCCAAGTCAATTGCAGGAGAAAACTGCTGGGATGTGGGGCAAAAAGTGGGCTCTCGTTCAGCCGCCGCAGCCCTCCAAGAAGAAGAATATAATTAGTAAATTCCTCGATATGTTTTGAGATCGTCCTGAACCAAGCGCCGCCCTGCCTGACCGGCGGGGCGGCACAGGTCGCGTGGCTATTTGGCTGCTTGCAGCATGCTGAGGTAATGCCAAGCGATGGTCGCCCCGGCCAGAGAGGTGATTTCCGCCACATCATAGACGGGGGCGACTTCCACCACGTCCATGCCGACCCAGTTGAGACCCGCCAGGGCTTTCAGCATCGCCATCATCTGCCAAGACGCCAGCCCGCCCACTTCCGGCGTGCCGGTGCCGGGTGCGAAGGCGGGGTCCAGGGCGTCGATGTCAAAGGACAGATAGGCCGCCTGATCACCCACCACTTTACGGGCCAGATCGGCCACGGCCAGGGGGCCCATTTCGTGGGCCTGCTGGGCGGTGATGATGGTGACGCCCTTGCCGACGGTCCAATCCCAGACCTCGCGCTGCATGGGCGAGCGGATGCCGATTTGCACCATGCGGCGGGGATCGATCAGACCTTCCTCGATGCAATGATAAAAGACCGAGCCATGGCCATAGGTCTGACCAAAGCTGTCGGGCCAGGTGTCGATATGGGCGTCGAAATGGATCAGTCCCACCGGCCCGGTCCGCTTGGTCAGCGCGCGCAGCAACGGCAGGGTGATGGAATGTTCGCCGCCCAGGGTCACCAGATGCTCATGGCGGGCGGCCTGTTCCTCGATCAGCTTCAGGCTGCCGGGAATGTCGCCCAAAGCCAGTTGGAAGTCGCCGACATCGGCGAAGGGCAGGGCGATGGGGTCAGCCCAGTTGGCGGGATTGGCGCCATCCACCAGCATCTTGCTGGCGACGCGGATCGACAAGGGGCCAAAGCGGGTGCCTGGTCGGTTGGTCACGCCGATATCCAGCGGCACTCCCGCCACATGCACCCGCGCCTGATCGGGGGCGGTGGTGGTGCCCAAAAAGGTCGGCTGAACGGCGAAAGTCGGGGTATGCATGACGGCCTCGGCTTGAAAAGGGTGGGGCTTGAAAGGGGCTGGCGGATGCGCCAAATGTGATCACAATACACCGGGTGCGCGCGGCAGCAAAGCGCAATAGGCAGCGGGGCGCGCTGCCGATCAGGGTAAGGATCAGGGTGATGCAACAGGGTGAACAGGTGTCGGTTCTGGCGGTGCTGACCGGATCGGTAGCCGAACTGGGTTTGGTGCAATCGGCGATCCATAAGCAGCCGCGCGACGGCAAGGTGATGCTGCACCGCCTGGGGCTGGAGGGCGATCAACAGGCCGACCGCCGCTTTCATGGGGGAGAGGACAAGGCCCTGCATCATTATGCCCGCGATCATTACCCGGTCTGGCGCGCCGAGTATCCGGACTTGCCTCCGTTCCCGGTGCCGGGCGGCTTCGGTGAAAATGTCTCGACCCTGGGCATGGTGGAGGAAGCGGTCTGTTTCGGCGATGTGTACCGCCTGGGTGGGGCGCTGGTGCAGGTGTCTCAGCCGCGTCAACCTTGCTGGAAACTGAACATTCGCTTCGGCCATCCCGATTTCGCCCGGCGGGTGCAAGACAGCGGGCGCACCGGCTGGTATTACCGGGTGCTGCGTGAGGGCGAGGTAGCGGCGGGCGACAGTTTTATCCTGGAGGGCCGTCCCTATCCCGATTGGAGCATCGCCCGCCTTTTGCGCCTGTGGTACGGCACACCCCTGGATCATGACGGTTTGCGGGCGGTTTTAGACCTTGCGGATTTACCCGAACGCTGGCGCGCTACCGCCCTTTTGCGCCTGGAAACCGGGCGGGTGGAGGAGTGGGGGCCGCGGCTTTTGTCTCCGGCGTAAGATGGGGTGCAACTCTCCTTGCGGTTTCGCGGGGAATCGTGTAAACGGTCCGCTTCCTTTCAGCGTCGGCACCCCTGGAGGCCGCGCTATTTTGTATTGGAGTGAGTTTAAATGAGCGAAGTCACCAACATCAGCGTTGTGGCGCGTGAGAAGGCCGGTAAGGGGGAAGCCCGCGCCACCCGTCGTAGCGGTCTGGTTCCCGGCGTCATTTATGGCAACAAGCAGACCCCCGTTACCGTCGCCATCGATCCCCGCCGTCTGTGGGCTGAAATGAACAAGGCCGGTTTCCGTACCCGTCTGTTCAACGTCCAGGTTGAAGGCGGCAAGACCGAGCTGTGCCTGTGCCGTGACGTGCAGCGCCATGTCGTTTCGGGCCAGCCGGTCCATTTCGACTTCCAGCGCGTCAGCGGCGACTCCAAGGTCCATGTCAAGGTTCCGGTGCACTTCGCCAACCAGGACGCCTCGGCCGGCCTGAAGCGTGGCGGCGTTCTGAACGTCGTGCATCACGAACTGGAAATCACCGTTCCCGCCGGCTCGATCCCGAACGAACTGGTGGTCGATCTGTCCAACGCCGACGTCGGCGCTGTCATCCATCTGGATGCCATCAAGCTGCCGGCTGGTGCCGCTGTGGTCAGCCATGAAAAGAGCATGACCCTGGCCACCATCGTCGCCCCGACCGTCGCCCCGGCTGACGATGCCGAAGCTGCTGCTCCGGCTGCCGCCGAAGGCACTGCCGAAGCGTAAAACGATGCGTTTGCTGGTCGGTCTGGGCAACCCCGGTGGGGCCTATGCCCGCAACCGCCACAACATCGGCTTTATGGCGGCGGACGAAATCGTCCGCCGCCATTCGTTTGCGCCCTGGCGGTCCAAGTTCCAGGGGCAACTGGCCGAAGGTACTGTGGCGGGCGAAAAGGTTCTGGTCCTAAAGCCGGAAACCTTTATGAATCTGTCGGGCCAGTCGGTGGCCGCAGCTGCGCGTTTCCATAAGATCGCGCTGGAAGACGTCATTGTCTTTCATGACGAGTTGGACCTGCCGCCCGCCAAGGTGCGGGTCAAACAGGGCGGCGGTGCGGGCGGACATAACGGCCTGAAAAGCATCGACGCCCATTTGGGCAACAATTACTGGCGCGTCCGTCTTGGCATCGGCCATCCGGGCGACAAGGCGCTGGTGCATAATTGGGTTCTGGGCAACTTTGCCCAATCCGATCAAACTTGGCTGGACGCTTTGCTGGACAAAGTGGCGCGGGAACTGCCGCTGCTGCTGTCGGGCGAGGCCAACGGCTTCATGAACCGTCTGGCTCAGGCCGTGCCGGTTCCCAAACCTAAGAAATCCGAGCAAAGCGGAGGCTCCTGATGGGTTTTAACTGCGGTATCGTCGGTCTGCCCAATGTCGGCAAATCGACCCTGTTCAATGCGCTGACCTCGACCGCGGCGGCCCAGGCGGCCAATTATCCGTTCTGCACCATCGAACCCAATGTGGGGCGCGTCGCCGTGCCGGACCCGCGCCTGGACAAGCTGGCCGAAGCCGCCAAGTCGCAGAAGATCATCCCCACCCAGTTGGAATTCGTCGATATCGCCGGTCTGGTGCGCGGCGCCAGCCGGGGCGAAGGTCTGGGCAACCAGTTTCTGGCCAACATCCGCGAAGTGGACGCCATCGTCCATGTGCTGCGCTGCTTTGAAGACGGCGACATCACCCACGTCGAAGGCAATGTCGATCCGGTGCGCGACGCCGAAACCATCGAAACCGAACTGATGCTGGCCGATCTGGACAGCCTGGAACGCCGCGTCATCAACGCCCAGAAAAAGGCTAAGGGCGGCGACAAGGATTCCAAGGCCCAGTTGGAAGTGATGGAACCGGCCCTGGCTGCCCTGCAAGCGGGCAAGCCGGTGCGCTCGGTCGCTTATGACGCCGATCAGCGGGTCATCCTGCGCACGCTGGGGCTGCTGACTTCGAAGCCGGTGCTGTACGCCTGCAACGTCGAAGAAGCGTCTGCCGCCACCGGCAACGAATTTTCAGCCAAGGTCGCGGAAATGGCCAAGGCCCAGGGCGCGGCCCATGTGGTGATTTCGGCGGCCATCGAAGCGGAAGTGGCGCAATTGTCCGACCCGGCGGAAAAGCAGGAATTCCTGGAAACCCTGGGGCTGGAGGAAACCGGCCTGACCCGTGTCATCCGCGCCGGGTTCGATCTGCTGCACCTGATCACCTTCTTCACCGTCGGGCCGAAGGAAGCCCATGCCTGGACCCTGCCCAAGGGGCTGAAGGCTCCGCAGGCGGCGGGTGTGATCCATACCGATTTCGAACGCGGCTTTATCCGTGCCGAAACCATTTCCTATAACGATTTCATCACCTGCGGCGGTGAAAGTGCCGCCAAGGAAGCCGGAAAGATGCGTCTGGAAGGCAAGGAATATCTGGTCCAGGACGGCGACATCTTCCACTTCCTGTTCAACGTCTGATCGGTTGTCCGATCCGTTAGCGTCGATGGCCGGGCTTGTCCCGGCCATTGTCGTTAATGCCTCTGGCTGGTGCCGGAGGCGCCGCCGCCAGAGGCATTAAC
>JASLCK010000289.1 GCA_030151865.1 Rhodospirillaceae bacterium
GGCCGCCGCGCCATGGAAATCATCTCGTTTTCCATCAACCTGGAACATGTGGGCGACATCATCGACAAGAACCTGATGGAGCTGGCTGGTAAAAAGATCAAGCGCGGCTTGATTTTTTCCAGGCAAGCGGCGGATGAATTGATCGACTTTCACCGTCAGGTGCAAGACAGCCTGAAACTGGCTTTGAGTGTCTTTATGACCCGCGACGCCAAGGGGGCCCGGCATTTGCTTGATGAAAAGACCAGACTGCGCACCGTCGAATTAGCCGCTGCCGAAAATCATCTGGCGCGGTTACGCGACGATACCCCCGAAAGCATCGAGTCCAGTTCGCTGCATCTGGATGTCTTGCGCGACCTGAAGCGGATTCAGTCTCATGTGGTGTCGGTGGCTTATTCCGTCTTGGAAAGCGCTGGGGAACTGAACGCCAGTCGTCTGCGTGACGTGGCGGCGGAACAGGACGCGCCTTAATCCGGCCAATCGCCCAGTTCCGGCGTGTGGGTTTCCACCCAGCGGTCCAATTCCTGCACCAGACCGCTTAAGGAAAAGCCGAGCGGGGTCAGGCAATATTCGACGCGCGGCGGTACTTCCGGATAGCTGTGGCGGGAAACCAGTTTGTGCTGTTCCAGTCGTCTTAGGGTCTGGATCAGCATTTTCTCTGAAATTCCACCGATACGGCGGCGGAGTTCGGCGGTCCGATAGCTGCGTTCGCTCAAGGCATGGATGATCAGCAGAGACCATTTTTCCGCCAGCAAACCAAGCACCGTCCGGGCCGGGCAATCGGCCTTGAAGACGTCGCATTGCAAGGTGCGGAACGGGGACGAATTATTTTCCATACTTACCATAAGGTGGGTACTTCCTATCTGGATGGTATCAGCGCATCTCTCTGTCCACAAGATGCGCCGCATGGGCGGGCATCTGCGATTGCAGGTCAGGAGAGGGCTTATGAAACGTTTCTCACGGTCGGTCACGGCGGCGGCCGTCACGGCATTTCTGGCACTGGGCGCTATCGTGCCGGTGTCGGCTGCCGATCAGACCCAAGCCCCGGTTGTCGATCCGGCGGCCAAGCAGACCCCTGGCGTTTATCGCGTGCTGTTGGGGAATTTCAAGGTGATCGCCCTAACCGACGGCACGACCCCGGTGCCGTTTGGCAAACTGATCCATGGCCTTGATCCGGCCAAGCTGAAGGCCAGCTTCCGTGCTGCGGGCGAGACCGAGGATCGGGAAACATCCATCAACAGCTTTCTGATCGATACCGGCGAGCACCGTTTCCTGATCGATGCCGGATCCGGTGGTTTGTTTGGGGATTGCTGCGGACGTCTGCCGATCATGTTGGCGGCGGCGGGGTATAGCCCGGACAGTATCGACGCCGTTTTGTTGACCCATGTGCATGGCGATCATTCCGGAGGTTTGGTGCGAGACGGCCAGCGGGTGTTCCCTAATGCCGATCTGTATTTGGCACAGAGCGAGTTGGATTATTGGTCAAGCGATGCGGCCAAGGCGAAGGCCAAGAAAAGCCATCAGAAGATGTTCGAAGAAGGTCGCGCCGCCTTGGCCCCTTATCTGGCGGCGGGCAAGGTCAAGACCTTCTCCGCACCAATCAAGTTGTTTCCTGGCGTTTCCGTGGTGGCCGCACCGGGCCATACGCCGGGCCACAGTTTCTATGAGATCGAAAGTCAGGGCCATCGCCTGTTGGCGGTGGGCGACATCATCCATGCCGCCGAAATCCAGTTGGCTCACCCGGATGTGACCATAGATTTCGATGCTGATGAAGTTCGGGCGGCGAAAACCCGCAAGGCAGCTTTGGCTGAACTGGCGAAAAACCATGAACTGGTTGCCGCCCCGCATATTTCCTTTCCCGGTCTTGGTCATGTATTCCGGGATGGAACCGGCTATGGCTGGGCCGCGATCCCATATTCCGCCGAAGTGCGGCAGGTCGGACAGTAAGAGCGGTGGGGAAGGGGGGGCTTCCCTTCCCCTATCCGCCCAAGACCAGACGCAGGGCGATCGATCCCATGACCAGGGCGATGACAGCTTCCAACATTCTCCAGGCGGCGGGCTTGGCGAACAGGGGGCGCAGGCGGATCGCGCCATAGCCCAGGGAAAAGAAAAAGAGGAAAGACGCCGAGATGGCCCCCAGGGCAAAGGCTGTCTGCTGGCCGGGAAACTGGGTCGAGATGGTGCCCAGCAAGGCCAAGGTGTCCAGATAGACATGGGGGTTCAGCCATGTCATGGCCAGACAGGCCAGCAGGGTTGACCCCAGACCGGTTTGTCGATCCTCTGCCCCGCTGTCGAGCGCGGTGGTGGATCGCAGGGCGGATTGCAGGCTTTTCAGGCCGTACCAGGCCAGAAAAGCGGCACCGCCAAAGCGCATGACCGGGTCCAGCCAAGGCAGCCATGCCGCCAGACGGGCAAAGCTGCTGACGCCGACCCCGATCAGCACCGCGTCGGACAAGGCGCAGATCAGACAGATGGGGAAAACATGCAGGTTGCGCAGGCCGTGGCGCAGCACGAAGGCGTTCTGCGCGCCGATGGCGACGATCAGGCTGAAGCCCATGGACAGGCCCGCCAGGAAAACCGAAAGAGACATTACCCGAAAACCGTTTGCTTGCCGTGACGGCCCTTGTGGTAGCCCAGGACCCGGCATTAGGCTAGTTAATCAATCTAACCTTGAGTAAGTGAAACTTAATCGATGCTGGATTATTCCGCCGCCCGTGCGGTGGCCATGGTGGTGCTGACCGGCAGCTTTGAAAAGGCGGCGCGCGAGTTGAACGTCACCCCCTCGGCGGTGTCGCAGCGGGTCAAGCAGTTGGAAGAACGGCTGGGCGTGGTGCTGATCGAACGGGGTACGCCCTGTACCGCGACCGAAAAGGGCGAATGGCTGTGTCGACATATGGAACATGTCGGCATGCTGGAGCATGACCTGATCAGCCATCTTCCCGGCTTGGGCGCATCCGTTGCCCCGGTACAGCGGGTGACGCTGAATGTTGCGGCCAACGCCGACAGCCTGGGGACATGGTTCCTAGCGGCTATTTCGGCTTTTGCGCAGCAGACGGATTTTCTGATCAATGTCGCCTTGGACGATCAGGACCATACGGCGGACTGGCTGCAACGAGGGCGGGTTCTGGCGGCGGTAACGTCACTGGAAAAGCCGGTACAGGGGTGCCGGGTTCTGGCGCTGGGGGCGCTGCGCTATCACGCCACCGCCAGCCCGACTTACATGGCCAGGCATTTTCCCGATGGGGTGACCGCGCAGTCTTTGGCCCAAGCCCCGGCCCTGACCTTTAATCAGAAGGACCGGCTGCAATTGGATTGGGCGCATCAGGTGTTCGGCCGCGATATCGCTTTTCCCACCCATTGGCTGCCCTCGACCCAAAGCTTTGTCGATGCCGCCTTGACCGGCATGGGCTGGGGGCTGAATCCCCACGCCCTGGTGGCCGATCATTTGCAAATGGGACGCTTGGTCGATCTGTCGCCGGGCCAGCCCTTGGATGTGCCGCTGTTCTGGCAGGTCAACCGTATCGCCGCCGACCGTCTGGCCGATCTGACCCGCCGGGTGGTGGAAACCGCCGGCCGGGTTTTGATCGCCCCCGCCAGTTCCCTTCCCAAGGAAAGGGAGTGATAAATCAATGCGATTTGTTGATTCTGATATTGTTTATTTTTGACCCAGAGCGTCGGCGGCAAGGGGCGGTTGGCTTGACTTTGGTCTAATCAAAGGCCAGAGTCCTGGCCCTATGCGAACGGCTCATCGGAAACATCGTTACGACCTGTCGCCGGATGCCTCGATGGGGCGTCTGCGCCGGGGTTTTGTTTCCTGGCTTGGCCTGTTCCTGCTGGCCTTCAACATCGTTGGCGCCGCCAGTGTGCCCGCCCGTGCGGCGGAAACGCCGCTGTTCGCGGTGGAACTGCTTGAAGGCCAGATCGTGGTCTGTACCGCCTCGGGTATGGTGGTGCTGGACCATGACGGCATTCCGGTCAGCCAGAGCGGACGCGCCGCTCATCAAGATATCTGCTCCTACTGTCTGCCTTTGATGCATGGCGGCGTGCAAGCGCCGGTTTTGCAGACGGTGGCGGTGCTGACGCCCAACCTTGTCCGGCACGAATTCGCGGTGCCGGTTCCGGCTGCGCCCACGCCGGTTTTGCTGGCGGGGGCGGCTGTCCCCCGCGCCCCTCCGCTCG
>JASLCK010000405.1 GCA_030151865.1 Rhodospirillaceae bacterium
GTGCGAGGTCTGGGGACGAGTTTCGACGGGGACGCTTAAAGCTTTGAGCAAAGCGGTGCCGCCTGAAGGTTTCCTCTGTGTCTCTGTGGTTATTTCTTTTTTATTCTCCAGCCAGGAGGATTTCGGGTTCCGGCTCGGCTTCGGTTCGGGCTGCGACGGTTTCGGGGGTTCCGGTCAGGCGCACCAGCAGGGCGGCGGTGGCGGCGGCGGTGGCGAAGCCGACGACGCCGACCCAATCCCAACGTTCCAGCATCAGGCTGCCCAGGGCCGACCCGGCGGCCATGCCGATGAACATGCCGGTGAACATCAGGGCGTTCAGGCGGCTGCGGGCACCGGGATCAATGCCGTAAACGATGGTCTGATGGGCCACCAGACTGGCCTGGATGCCGAAATCAAAGCCGATGGCCGACAGGGCGATCAGCACCATCTGGCCGCTGGGCGGCAGCAGGGGCAGGGCCAACAGGGCGGCAAAAGACAGCGCTGTCAGCAGGCCGCCCAAGCGGGTCACCAATTCCGGCCCACGCCGGTCGGACAGGCGCCCGGCCAAGGGAGCGGCCAGGGCACCCGCCGCACCGGCCAGACCGAACAGTCCGGCATCGGCGGCCCCCATGCCGTAATGGCTGTGCAGCATGATTGCCAGGGTGGACCAGAAGGCGCTGAAGCCCATGGACAACAGCCCTTGGGCCAGGGCGGCGCGGCGCAGATCGCCATGGCGCAGCCACAAGGTCGCCAGGGATGACAGCAGGCCGGGATAAGACAGCCGGGTGGTGGGGGTGAAGCGGGGCAGGCCGCGCCACAATCCGACGAACACCCCGACAATCGCCGCCGCCGCCGCGCCGAACATGACGCGCCAGCCCAACAGGTCGGCCACCACGCCGCTGACCACCCGCGACAGCAGAATGCCCAGCAGCAGGCCGGTCATCACCGTGCCCACCATCTTGCCGCGTTGGTCCGCCGGGGCCAGGGTAGCGGCGCCGGGAACGATGTCTTGGGCCATGGTGGCGGCGATGCCGGTGGCCAGACTGGCCGCCAGCAGAGCGGACATGCTGCCCGCCAACGCGCTGCCCGCCAGGGTCAGGGCCAGGATCAACGCCTTGGCCAGAATGATGGTGCGGCGATCATATCGATCGCCCAGCGGCGACAGCAGCAAGATGCCCAGGGCATAGCCCAATTGGGTCAGGGTCGGCACCAGTCCGGTGGTTCCGGTATCGGCGTGCAACGCCGGGCCGATCAACCCCAGCATGGGCTGGTTGTAGTAAAGGGAAGCCACGGAAAATCCCGCTCCGCCCGCCATCAGAAAAATCAGCCGGGGCGGTATGGCGGTGGTCGGGGGCAGGGACGGCGCTTCATGCGTGGGACGAATATGAGACATGGTCAATCTCCGGGAACGGCGTTGCCCAGAGAATGAAAGAAGTGGTCGGGCCTTTGTAGTGGCTTGTTAGGCAGATTTGTTATACGACTTGCGTATGATAACGCCCATGCCCGCCGGACAAGACAGGATCGAATTGCTGGCCACGTTCATTCGCATCGTGGAAGCGGGCAGCCTGTCGGCGGCGGCGGCGCAGATGCACACCACCCAGCCCACCATCAGCCGCCGCTTGCAGGCGCTGGAACGGGCGCTGGGGCTGCGGTTGGTGCAGCGGTCCACCCATGGCATGAAACTGACCCCCG
The DNA here is from genome assembly GCA_030151865.1 of Rhodospirillaceae bacterium. Classification (GTDB taxonomy): domain Bacteria; phylum Pseudomonadota; class Alphaproteobacteria; order Rhodospirillales; family Magnetospirillaceae; genus JASLCK01. The sequence goes on from JASLCK010000405.1 coordinate 1,672, forward strand.
ATGGGGAACGCTGTTTCGCCCATGCCAAAAGCTTTGTCGAAAACTGGCAGACCATCGAGGCTGACCTGAAAGGGGCCAAGAACGAACCCGACGGCGTGCTGCGGGTGGTGGTGCCCCATGCCTTCGGCCAGGGCCATCTGATCACGCCGCTGGTGCGCTATCTGGAACAGCATGGCCGGGTGTCGGTGGAGTGGCAGTTGCGCGATACCCGGCCCGACTTCATCACCGAAGGGGTGGATTGCGCCATCACCATGGGGGCGGTGGAAGATCCGTCCCTGGTGGCGATCCGCTTGGCCGAGGTGCCGCGGCTGGTCGTTGGCATTTCCGCCTTTGCGCCGCAGGGGCGCGTTCCCGTGCATCCGCAGGAACTGGCCGATCAACCGTGGATGGCGTTTCAGACGTTTTACCGCGATGAGGTGGCCTTGACCCATCGCATCAGCGGGGAAAAAGTCCGCTTTCCCATCCGGCCCCGGCTGGCCGCCAACAATCTGTATGCGCTGCGCAATGCCGCCTTGGCTGGGTTGGGGGTGTTCATTTCCTCGTCCTGGCTGGTCGAGGAGGATTTGCGCGAGGGGCGGCTTGTGCATCTGGTGCCCGACTGGCAGGCCCCGGCGATGGCGGTGTCGATCATCTATCCCTATGCCCGCTTCTATCCGGCCCGGCTGCGGATGTTTGTCGATGTCATGCGGGCCATGGTGCCCCGGTTGATCGGGGCAAATCCTTAGAGCCGATTCCAATCAGGTCGAAATCTGCTCTAAAAAGAAAGCCGCGCAGAGAGGTCTGCGCGGCTTTTTGCTTTAACAGGGCGTTGCCGGGGGTTAGGCGGCGCGCACCTGGGTCAGGAAGTTGGAGATGCGGGTCCGCAATTCGTCGGCCTGACGGGCAACGGTGCCCGCTTCGCCCAACAGTGCGCCCGCTTCGGTGCCGGTGGTTTCGGCTTCGCGGCGGACATCGGCGATGTTGCTCGACACCATGCGGGCGCCAGACGCGGTCTGGTCGATGGTGCGGGCGATTTCGCGGGTGGCGGCGTCCTGTTCCTGGACGGCGGCGGCGATGACCGAACTGATGCCTTCGATCCGACCGATAACGTCGCTGACGGCATGGATGGCCCCGGCGGCGCGGCTGGTGCGGTCCTGAATGGCGCTGACCTTGGTGGCGATTTCCTCGGTCGCCTTGGCGGTCTGGTTGGCCAGGGTCTTGACCTCGCCCGCCACGACGGCGAAGCCCTTGCCCGCGTCACCGGCGCGCGCGGCTTCGATGGTGGCGTTCAGGGCCAATAGGTTGGTCTGGCTGGCGATGGAGTGGATCAGGTCCAGCACCGCGCCAATGGCCGAGGCGTCGTTTTCCAACTCGCTCACCACCGAGCTGGCGCGGCCCGCATCGCCGACGGCATTGCGGGAAATATCGCCCGACGAGGCAACCTGACGGGCAATCTCGTCGATCGAGGAGGACAATTGCTCGGCGGCGGCCGACACGGTTTGGGCCGACGCGGCGGCTTCCTCGGCGGCGGAGGCGACGGTGGAAGACAGTTCGCTGGTGCGCTGGGCGCTGGTGGCCATGCGTTCGGCGTCCTGGTGCATCTTGCTGGCGGCGCTGTGCACCTGATCGACCACCTGGGCAACACCGCGTTCGAAGTCGTCGGCGATATCCATCAGGGTCTGGCGGCGCATGGCCTGAGCCTTGGATTCCTGGGTCTTGTGTTCGGTCTGCAATTCCTCGAAGGCCTTGCCGTTCTGCTTGAACACTTCGACCGCGCGGGCGATGGCGCCCACTTCGTCATGACGGGTCTGACCTTCAACCTCGGCGGTGTAATCGCGCTGGGCCAGCCGTTCCATCACCCCGGTCAGCTTGCCCAGCGGCAGGGTGATCGAGCGGGCGATGATCAGGATGGCGACGCCGCTGACCGCAGCCACCAGCAGAAGCACGATGCCCAGCTTGATCATGGTGGCCTGAACTTCGGTTTCGATATCGTCGATATAGATGCCGGTGGCGATGGTCCAACTCCAGGGCTTGAAGCCGATGGTGAAGGCCACCTTGGGGGCAGGCTTATCGGAACCCGGACGGGGGAAGTCGTAATAGACCGGCCCGGCCCCGGCTTCGCTCCTGGCCATTTCGCGCATCTTCACCACATGGGGGGCGTCGCCGAAATTCTTGCCTTCGCGGTCGGGCTTGACGGGGTTCAGGACGGCAAAGCCGTTCCAGTCGTTGATGAAGAAATATTCGGTTTTGTCGTAGCGCAGATCGCGCAGATCGGCGATGGAATCGGCCTTGGCGGTGGCTTCATCGACTTCGCCGCGTTTAAAGCGGTTGTAATTGCGCTGGACCAGTGCATGAGCAACTTCCGAGAGGTTGCGGACCTTGGTCACGCGGTCTTGCTGCATTTGCGTGCGCATGGTGTCCATGGCCACGAACGTCAATACAGCCAAACCGATGATGCTAATGAGACCTGCCAGCAGAAGCCGCGCACGGATGCCGAATTTCAGCATCTAACCCCTCCCTTTACGAGCATTCAGGGCGGTGATTATCCCCCAGAGTCGCGAATAATGGAAGCGTCGGTTGTGTCTTTTGTTACAACTCACACGGATAAAGCGCGTTTTATCTCTGCAAACATCGTTTCTGGGGTAAAGGGCTTGCTAATGTATCCTTGCATTCCGGCGTCCAGGCAGAGGGCGCGGTCTTCATGCATGGCGTTGGCGGTCAAGGCGACGATGGGCACGGGCGCGCCGCTGGCGCGAATGGCCTGAGTGGCCTGTAAGCCGTCCATGCCGGGCATCTGAATATCCATCAACACAATGTCAAAATCGCTCTGAGCCACGGCGGCGATGCTGTCTTCGCCGTTGGCCGCGCAGGTGACGCGGTGTCCCGCCTTGGTCAGAATGGCCGAGGCGACCTTGCGGTTCACCGGGTTATCCTCGACCAGCAGGATCGACAGGGGCGCCATGGCGGGCGCGGCGTCAAAGGGCGTCCCCGGGGCGGTAGGGGGGTGGGCGCCGGTCAACGGCAAATCGGCGGCGGCCAAAGCGGATGGATCGGCGATCCCAGTGCCTTGGGGCAGCCACAGGTCAAACCAGAAAACGCTGCCTTGCCCCGGTACGCTGTGCACCTGGATGCGCCCGCCCATCAGGGTCAGCAGGTTGTGGCAAATCGCCAACCCCAGTCCGGTACCGCCAAAACGGCGGGCGATGGAGGAGTCTGCCTGACTGAAGGGGGTGAACAGTTTTTCCTGGGCGTCGAGGGCGATGCCGATGCCGGTATCGGTGACGCTGAGATGCAGGCGTACTTCTTCTCCGTTCGGGGTTTTGCGGCGGCCCTGGGCCACCGCTTCCAGTTTGACCGATCCGCTTTCGGTAAATTTGATGGCGTTGGACAACAGGTTCAGGATGATCTGGCGCAGCCGGGTCGGCGCGCCGTGCATCAGCCGGGGCAATTGGGGATCGATCCTGACGCCGAGTTCCAGGCCCTTGTCGGCGGCGCGTCCGGTCATCAGCGCGCCGCAGCCTTCGATCAGATCGATCAGGTCGAACTCGACCTTTTCCAGTTCCAGGCGCTGGGCTTCCAGTTTCGAGAAATCCAAAATGTCGTTCAGGATGGTCAGCAGGGTCGCCCCGGATTCGTGGATGGTCTGCACGCAATCGCGCTGGGCCGGGGTCAGGTCGGTGTCGGCCAGCAGATGCACCATGCCCAGGATGCCGTTCATGGGAGTCCGGATTTCGTGGCTCATCATGGCGACGAATTCCGACTTGGCCCGCGCCGCCCCTTCCGCCTGGATTTTCGCTTCGGTCAGATTGCGCTCGGCGTCGCGCCGCGCGGTGATGTCGTTGAACGACAGCAAGGCGGCGATCTGGCCTTCATAAGTCATCTGGATGCCCGACATCAGCCCCCAAAAGCGGCTGTTGTCGTTACGCTGCAATTCCACTTCCACATCGGTCAGATGGCCGCGCATGGCCAGCAGGTCGAAACAGCGTTCGCTGACGGCATGGTCGGCGAACAGCCAGGGCGCCAGATAGGGGCTTTCCTCGTCCAGGCCCAAGGAGCGGGCGGCGGCGGCATTGGAAAAGACGATGCGCAGATCGGACAGGCGCACGATCAGCAGCGGAAAGACCGAGGCGTCCAGAATCGAGCGCAGCCGCATTTCGCTGGCCCGCAAGGCGTCTTCGCGGGCGCGGATGGTATCGATAAAGACTTTCAATGCCATGCCCATGGCGCCGATTTCGTCATAGCCGTGATCGGCGGGAACCGGGACCTGGCGTCCTTCGGCCTGGGCGGTCATGCAGATTTGCAGCTCTTGCAGACGGCGCACCACCGAGCGGCGGATGTAAAGCACCAGGGCGATGGTGCCCAACAGGCAAAACCCCAAGGTGCCGATCACCACCTGACGGTGTTGACTGATGTTGCCGTCCAGACGGCTTTTGCGGTCAATGACTTGGTGTTCGATGCGATTGTAAGCCGCCGTCACCGCCCCATTCAGGCGGTCTGACAGCAAGCTGTTGTGGTTCAACAGGCCGCGAATGCGTGCTTCGCGCTCGAAATCCAACTGGCGCAGGCGCAGCACCCCGTCTTCCCCATCGGCCAGATCTTTCAGATCGCGGGTCAAGGGGGCGGTGGTGGCGCGGATGGAAATGGGCAAAAGGTCTTCCTGCCGGGCGGCCTGGATCATCAGGCTGTCGAACAGGCGGCGCTGGCGGTCCAGTTCATCCAGGGTTTCCTGGGTTTGCACGGCCAGCAACAGGGCGGAAGCGCGCAGCGACAGGCTTTGCCAGCGCATGGCCCCTTCCTGCAATTCCACCGGGGCATCGGCGCGGCGCAAGGCCTCGCCGCTTTGGCCCAGCCGGTCGGTCATGGTCAACAGATCGGCGGTCCGTTTGGCCCGGACCTGATCGGCGGTCAACTGATCGCCAACCGCCGTATCGAGCACCGCCAGATTATTTCCCAACTGCTCCTTGAGATCGCGCAGATGCTGAATTTCCTCGGCGCTGAATGCGGCGGGGTCCAACTGTTCGACCAGTTCACTCAACCATTGCAACTGATCGGCCATGCGCAGGCGGATACTGTCATGGGCCAGGGTGGTGCGGGCCGACGCCATCAGCGGAGCCTGGGCGACGATGCTTTCGCTTTGTTGACCCAGCCGTCCCGCCAGGATGATGTTGGGCAGCCACTGGCTGCTGATTTCTTCGAACGACGACCGAAAGGACTGCATCGCCGTCAAGGCGATCAGACAGGCGGCAAAGGTCAGGCTGGCCAGCAGCAAAAGCCCGCTGAGCAGCCGCCCGGCAATGCTGAAGGGCACCCCCGACGCGGCCGTGGCGGCAGGGGCAGTGGCGGCAGGGGCTGCGACGGTAGGGCTGGGCGGGGGATCGGATGGGCGGTTGGGCACGATCGGCGGCTATCGGATCGGTGGCGCGTATAAAAGTCCGCCCTGGTTCCATTGCGCGTTCTGGCCCCGTTCGGCCTTCAGCATGGATTTTGCCCCCAGATGGCGGTCGAAGATTTCGCCGTAATTGCCCACTTGTTGAATGGCGCGCCGGGCCCAGCCGGGACTGACCCCCAGCACGTCGGCATGGTCGGGAGCCTGGCCGGTCAGCACCAGGGCTTCCTGATCATCCTGGGGGGCGATGGTGGCAATGTTGGCCGAGGTCAGGCCATGCTCTTCCGCCGCCACCAGGACGGCGATGGTCCAGCGCACCAGCTTGGTCCAGCCCGCATCGCCGGACCGCACGGCTGGGCCCAGCGGTTCCTTGGAAATGACTTCCGGCAGGATGCGGTGGTCGTTGGGGGCGCCCGAATGCAGGATCGAGCGCACCATCAGGCCAAAGCGGTCGCTGGTGAACAGATCGCAGCGGCCTTTCAGATAAGATGTCCAGGCCCCTTCGTCGCTTTGCGCCACGATCAGCCGCGCCGTCAGTTTCTGGCGGGCCAGATATTGTTCGATATTGCGCCTGGACGTGGTGCCATCGGCGACGCAGATGCTGGCCGAGCCCACGTCCTTGATGCTCTTCCATCCCGTGGTGCGGCGGGTCAGAAAGGCCTGACCGTCATAAAGCCAGATGCCGGGAAAGGTGACATTGAGATCGGCTTCGCGGTCCAAGGTAATGGTCGAGGCATCGACCAGCAGGTCGATATCGCCGCTTTGCAAAGCCTTGAACCGGGTCTGGCTTTCCACCGGCAGGATTTCAAACCGTTCGGAATCGCCCAGCACCACGGCGGCGACGGCCCGGCACAGATCGACCATGAAGCCGCGCCAATGGCCGGTATCGTCGGGAATGGCATAGCCGGTGATGGCATTGGCGCCGCAGCGCAAGACCCCGCGCGCCTGGATGGTGGCCACGGTTTGGCCCGCCCAGGCCGGAACGTTTGCCAAAAGCCCCAGGCAAAGAGCGAAGAAAACGCCGGTAAAACGCCAGATCGCTTGGGAACAGGCCGCTTTGGATAAGTGGCGGATTGCGTCCATGGTTGATCCCCCGGTCCATCGACTGTCAGATGGTGCCACTTAGGGGCAGGACGCGCAACGCGATTGCTGGAAAATCTCTAATTTAATCTGATTTTTAAAAGGCTTAACACCTTTGGCCTATCAGACGGAAGCCAGGGCAGGCTGGCCGATGGGGGTGGTTTTGGCGCTGGTTTTCGTCAGCGGCGGGGCCAAGCCGCGCCCGCGCAGCCATTCGTCGAATTGGGCGGGCGGCAGCGGCTTGGCGAAATAATAGCCCTGAGCGGCGTCGCAGGCGCAGGAATGCAGGAAACCCAACTGTCCTTCAGTTTCCACCCCTTCGGCCACCAGCCCCAGCCCCAAGACATTGGCCATGGCGATGATGGTGCGGATGATTTCGGCGTCGCCCTTGTCGGATTCGATGTCCTTGACGAAGGAGCGGTCGATTTTCAGGGTCGAAATCGGCAATTGCCGCAGATAATTGAGGTTGGAATAGCCGGTGCCGAAATCGTCGATGGCGATGGAAAAACCGTAATCGCGCAGGCGGCACAGATATTCGATGGTGCGGTCGGGGTCCTGCATCACCGTGGCTTCGGTCAGTTCGATTTCCAACAAGCGGGGCGGCACGCCTGCGGCTTCCACCACGGCGATGATGTCATCGACGGCCGAGGCATTGCGGAAATGCCGCGGCGACAGGTTGATCGCCACATGCACGTCGGGCAATCCGGCAGCGCGCCAGCGCAGGATTTGCGCGCAGGCTTCCTTGAGCACCCATTCGCCGATCAGGATGATCAGGTCGCTTTCCTCGGCCACCGGGATGAATTGGTCGGGCGGCACCAGGCCGTCGCCGGGGCGGCGCCAGCGCACCAGGGCTTCGACCCCGATCAGGCGGCCATCGGCGATACCGACCTTGGGCTGGTAATGCAGCTCCAACTCGTTTTGGGTGATGCCGTTGCGCAGCGCCGCTTCCACTTCCAGGCGGCGATAGGCCCGCAGGTTCATCGCCTCGTTAAAGAAGTGCAGGGTGTTGCGGCCCGCCCCCTTGGCTTCGAACAGGGCCAGATCGGCGTTTTTCATCAAGGCGGTGACGTCGCGGCCATCTTGCGGGTAAAGGCTGATGCCGATCGATCCGCCGACCCGCAGCAAATTGTCGCCCAGGGTGATGGGCTGGCCGATGATGTCGATCAGCTTTTCGGCAACGCTCGACGCTTCGCCGGGGCCGCTGACATTTTCCAAAACCACGACGAATTCGTCGCCGCCCCAGCGGGCCACGGTGTCCATGGTGCGCACCGCGCGGACCATGCGGTCGGCGATCACCTTTAACAGTGCGTCGCCCACTTCGTGGCCCAGGCTTTCGTTGATGACCTTGAAGTTGTCCACGTCGGTGAACAGCACGGCGATGCCGCGCCCCTGGCGTTCGGCCACGGTGATGGCGTGGTTCAACCGGTCTTCCAGCAGGCGGCGGTTGGGCAGGCCGGTCAGGGTGTCGTGATAGGCGATGTGGTGAATGTCGCGCTGGCGCTGGTCGATCTCGGTCAGCAGCCGGTTATAGGCGGTCACCACGTCGCCCAGTTCGTCCTCGCCCCGCCAGGTCAGCGGCTGGCGGCTTTCCGCCTGGGCGTTCAGCAGCAGGGAGTTTTGCAGGCGGCGCAGCGGATCGGCGACCATGCGGCGCACCGAAACCAACACGGTGGCCCCCAGCAGCAAAAAGACCAGCCCCAGCACCACCAGCCCGCCGACTTTCTCGGTGGCGATCTGGCGCAGCACAAAGCCGTCATGGAAGCGCACCGTCAGTTGCCCGACCGGGTAATCCCCGTCCTTGGTGCGCTTTACCAGGGGGGTCTGGCGGATGAAGCTTTCCTGATAGCCGTCGATCTGCTGGCCCACCGCATGGGCGATCACCGCCCCCTGGGCGTCGCGCAGTTCTGCCGACAGCAGTTCGGGTACATCCTGATAGCCCTGGAAAACCTGGGTGAGGGTGTCGTTGTCGAATTCCCACACCGGTTTGATCAGGGCCGGGCCTTGGGTCAGGGTAAAGCTGTCCAGGCGGGCCTTGAGCGCGATGATGCGGTTTTCGTGGGCATAGGATTCGAACGTCAAGAACATGGTCACCGCGCCCAGCATCATGCAGGGCAGGATAACCGCCAGAAGCTTGGCGCCGATCTTGCGGCGGAAGCGGGCCAGGGGCAGAGGTGACATCGTCAGGCTACTCCGAAACCTGGGCCGACAGGCCGTTGTTCAAATTAAATAAATCGTGTTCCAACGTCGCCAGACGGCGGGCTTTTTCTTCAGGGCTCAACGTGGTGTCGCTTTCCACCCGCAGGCGCTGGGCGAACAGTTCCATCTTGCGCACCGGCAGCAGATGGCGGTCGTCGGTCAGGCTGAACGAGCCGACCGAAAGCGCGCGCAGCACGTCGCGTTCATGCGCCAGTTTTTGTGCACTTTTGCCCGGCGCGGGCTGGCCATAGGACAGGAAAAAGGCGCGGATCGCCTGTTTGGTGTCGTCGGGCAAGTCCTTACGCCAGACCAACGGGTCCGACGGGATCAGGGGCGAGCGCCAGATTATCCGCAACGAAGAGGCTTCGCGCGGATGGTTGGCGGTCAATTGCTCCAGCGTGGTGCTGGACATCACCCCGACGTCGGCGCGGCCTTCGGCCACGGCCAGGAAATTGGCTTCGTGATTGCCGCGCAAGACCCGCTTGAACAGACGTTCGGGGTTCTGGTCGGGGCCGAACAGATGGGCCATCGGCACCACATAGCCGGATGTCGAATTGGGATCGCCCAAGGCCAGGGTCAGCTTGCCCGCCGACAACAGCATGTCCTGGGCCGAATTGATCGGGGATTTGACCGGCACCACCAGCAGGGAATAATAACCCGCCAAACCGTTGGGATCGGTGAGCTTGGCGAACACCTCGCCCCGCGCATGGTCAACCGCCTGAATTGCCGATTTGTTGCCGAACCAGGCCAATTGCACTTTACCCGACCGCAAGGCCCAGACCATGCCGGCATAATCGGATGCGTTTTCGGCGCTGACCGGTGCGCCGATGCTGCGGGCCATATCGGCCAAAAGCGGCGTCCAACGGCTTTCCAGTTCCTGCGGCGACATGCTGCCGATCAGGCCGAAATGCAGCGGAGTCGGATCAGGTCCGGCCAGGGCCGGGCCACCCGCCAGCATGATCAGCCCCGCCGCCGCCCCGCAGACAATGGCGGGCAGCCGCTTCAGCCGAAAAATGATGGCGCTTCGCAGCCCCATGATGACCCTTTAACTCTGTTCAAACGCGCTCAAAACGGCAAAGACGGCTTCGTGCATCCAGCGATACCCAAGACCGTCTTTGACGACGGGATACTAAACACGCCATGGCCGTATACGGCGTGACGGTTGTGTTAATGTTTTTGCATTTGGGACGCATTCCAGACCGAAAGTGGGCCAGACCGAAAGTGGGCCAGACCCAAAGCGGGCCAGACCCAAAGCGGGCCAGACCCAAAGCGGGTGGTTGGGCTGTCACACCAATGCGGGAGCCTGTTCGGAAACCTGTTCCGAGGTCTGCTCGGTTCCCGGCAAAAAAGCCAGGGCCAGCTTGTCGGGGGAATGTTTGGCGGCTTTCTTTTTGCCCGCGATCAGGCTGCTGATGTCATCGACACTGCCGCTTTTGGCTCCCATCGGCAGATGCAGCAACACGGCGCTGGCCGACAGCAGGGGAAATTGCTTGGGTGTGCCGTCGCGGTCCTGGGCGGTGATGAAGCCGCGCGCCCGTGTTTCCGTGTCATAGAAGCTTTCGGCGTCCGAGGCGAACTGGCGGATCAGTCCAGCGACGGTGCGTCGTCCCTCCGCCTCGCCGCAGTCCGACAGGCCGAGGAAAAAGTCGTCGCCGCCGATATGGCCCAGGAACCAGCTTTGCGGGTTGGCCCCTTTGCGCAACAATTCGGCGAACAGCAAAATGGCCCGGTCGCCCTGACGAAAGCCGTAGGTGTCGTTGAACGGCTTGAAATTGTCGAAGTCGATATAGGCCAGCACCGCTTCCTCGGCCGAGGCGATGCGGGCCCCCACATATTCGGTGATCACCGCATTGCCCGGCAGCTTGGTCAGCGGGTTTTCGTCGCGTGCCCGGGCCAGGGTCTTTTCGTGCATGGCGCGGATGATCGAGCGGGCCGACAAAAAGCCGCGATAGACCATCTGTTCGGTAATCAGCAATCCTTCGGTGGCGTCGATGGCCGAATAAATGGCCATCATCTGATCCAGCGGCGTGCCGATGTCGGTGATCGGGCAGCGCACCAGAAAGTCGCGCGGACTGCGGCCCAACGCCTTGTTGGAGATCAGATCCTTGCCAAAGGCGGAATAGGCGTAATTCTTCATGTCGCGTTCGCGCAAAATTCCCAGCGGCTGTCCGGCATGATCCACCACCGGCAGAAAGGATTCGTTGGGATTGCGGGCAAAGCGGTCGAACACCTTGTTCATCGGGGTGTCGATGCGGATGGCGGGCACCAGTTCCAATTGCTGGGCGATCCAGCG
>JASLCK010000420.1 GCA_030151865.1 Rhodospirillaceae bacterium
ACGCCGGAAATACGGCGGCGTTCCGTCACCGGCTCCCATTCAAGACTGATCGGGGTCAGAAAATTCACCTCATCAACCGCACGCTGTAAAACATAACGAACGAAATCAGCCCACCTGGGATAGCTGGTGGAAGGGACATCCAGCATTCGACGCAATTGGTCCAACGGGACCGTTTCGCACATCTGCCGACGGCCAACACGAACGCAGGCCCACTGGTACAGCCTGAGCGCATATCGGCTATCCATCGCCAAAATGCAGTCGGCAGACAACAAGCCCCAGGTCTGAGAGGTCAAGACCGTTTTACGAAAAGCGTCCGAGTGCCGCCACGCAATTTGGTTCTCGAAACCGTTGATCTCTCTGGCAACGTCAGTGACGACAGACCCAGACAGTTCAACCCTGATCTCACCATCAACAACGCATGACACGACACATCGTTGTAATTCTCTGATCGCGTCAACAACACCAGCGGCCCCGCGATGGCCGAAATCCAGGTTCGAGACAGGGCAGGTATGGACGACATCATCAATAACCAGCGGACCAATCTGACCGATCATCAGGGCCAGCGTTTTGCAGGCACCTAACGATAGCGGCTCATCAACGCCCCGGATGTCCAGGATTTCAGACGGCACAGCGAACACATTTTTTTTGTGCCCGGCGCGGTCGCGCAGCACGTCGATTGTGGACACCATTTGTCAACCTCAAAACGTGGTTTTTCGGTGGAAAAATGTAGACGTATTTTTCCACCTTGTCCACCACTGGCCCCGAGATTACTCCACCTATCCCCCGAGATTACTCCACCCTGGCCCCGAGATTACTCCACTATCCACAGGATAATGTGTTAATTTTCAACAATGTTTTTACCCCCGAACATTTAAGAACATAAAGAACATATAGAACATAGGTCATAGAGTGGAACGGTTCGGTGGAAAAATATCACCTTATCTGCACATACTGTCGCCCGGTTGTGAGAGAAGAGGGTTTACAGGATGGAGAATGCAGATAGGACAGATGGCCGATGGCAACCGGGGCAGTCTGGTAATCCGGCTGGTCGACCGAAAGGTGCCCTGAACAGATCAACCGTGATGCTGGCTGATCGGATGCGCGGCAGGGCGGATGATCTGGCGACCGCCATCATGGATGAGGCCATCGTAAACAGATCAACCGCAGCAATGCGTCTTGCCACAAGCATCATTGACCGGGCGGACACGGCAATCAGGTTGGCAGATATCCGGCTACCTGAACAAATCGATACTGACACAATTACGAATTGCGCAAGATCGATAGTCGGTGCCGTGATGGCCGGGGAGGTTGACCCGCGTGAAGCAGGGCAGGCACTGGCCGCGCTCGGAAAGGCCGCTGAACTGATCACCCCTCCCAAAAAGCGAGGGCGGAAATGATCATCGGACCATATGCATTTCCCCTCGAATGGGCAGATATCCAGATAGCCGAACTGGATGTGCGGGGCGAAATAGAGGATGGGCAGGTTGTCGAAGTGCAAGTGGTCGATCTTCGATCAGGTCAATGGTCCACCATCGGCGGCACACTGGAAGAACAGATAGCCAGATGGATCAGGCTGAACTGCACAGAGCAGATATCAGAGGCCGATCAAGCTGAGAGGATAGGCCGAAAAATCTATGCCAGGGAAATAGCCCGCCAGCTATGACCGTGCCACGGCAGCGGGAGGCGAGCCACCCGCCGCCTAAACGCATGTGCCGCGCCGTCACGCCGGTTGCATTGCAACCGTCCCGCCGTCACGTCCCATGCAATACCTGCCTGCACCCCTCCCACCTCTGGCGCTCCCCCACCCCCCACGCCGCACCATGCGCGGCGCGGCGGGCCGGGGGCACCCTCGGCGGGGTAAGCCAGACTGACCACCACATTCCGCCAGCGGCCCGGCCACGGGCCACAGGCTCCATGAGGCAGTCAGTCCGATAGATCACCCGGTTGATAGATTATTTTCCGGCTACCGCCGTAAGGGCGATACAACCGGCAGTGGGGCGTCATGGTGGTTGCATGCGGGTCGCATGTGCCGCGCCGTCACGCCGGTTGCATTGCAACCGTCCCGCCGTCACGTCCCATGCACCCTGCAACCACCACGCCACCCCAGACCTATATGCGCCCCTGCCGGGCGCGGGGCGGGGCCGTGCGTTCACCGCCCGGCTACGCCGGTCGGGCACGGCCCCGGCCTTCGGCAACCCCGCTTGCGGCTGGCCCTGGCGGGCCAGCGCACCCGGCACCCGCGCCCCCCACCGCGCACCCTGGCGGTACATGGCCCTGGTCATGCCGGGTGCCCCGGCCTGCCCTGCCGGGCCATTGCCGCCAGGGTGCCCGACCGGGCCGGGCCAACGGCCCGGCTATGGCCGGTCGGGCACTGCGTGCGCGAAAAAAAACAGGGAAAAACAGGATAGGGCGGGGCGTCCTTCCGGGCCGGGACGCCCGGCCCGGTTCCACCCCAGGCCATGCGCGCAAGCGCGCACAGCCTGGGGCGGTCCAGTGGAGAAGCATCGTGCTGAAGACACAACATATAGTGGTGTCAGGAACGAAATCCACCTATTCCCAGCAATTCAGTTTCGATCTGGCGTGCCAAGTCGGCCCGCTCAATCTGTTGGGCGGTGACAGCGGCCAGACGCCGAGCAGGCCGATCACCACGGCCACGCTCAATCTCTTCACGGGCGGCTTCTGCCCATGATGGATCCTTTGACCACCACGTAATTTTAACGCCGGAAATACGGCGGCGTTCCGTCACCGGCTCCCATTCAAGACTGATCGGGGTCAGAAAATTCA
>JASLCK010000311.1 GCA_030151865.1 Rhodospirillaceae bacterium
CCCAATAATCCTGCCACCAGCGGAAGGCCACCGCTTCGGCATGGAAGCAGGCCGTCACCGCCAGCCAGCCCAAAACCTGGGCCAGCACGGCAAACAGAAAGCGGTTCAACAGCCCCGGAATGGCGCGGCCGAACAGCAAGGTCAACAAAGCCCCTGCCCCGATGGCGATGGCGGCGCGCTTGTGCCAGTCGGCCACTTCAAGCACCGGACCGGCCATCTGGAACTTGGGCTTGCGGTCGATATCCATGATCCCCCAGGCCGCGCCGACGGTGTTTTCCAGCGCCGATTTCCAAGGTTGGTCAAAGGCTTCAACGATGTTGTAGTCGAAATTATACTTATCGGCGATCTGGGCCATCTTGCGCACAAAGCGGGCTTCGTTGACGGTGCTGACCACCGCCGGGCCGCGATCGCGCCCGATGGAGGGCCACCCCGCCTCGCCGATCAGGATCGGCTTGCCGGGAAAGGCCTGACGAATACGCTCGACGATCTTGGTGACATGTTCTTCCACATGATCGATGGAAGCCGGTTCGTCTTCCCAGAACGGCAGGATGTGGATGGTGATGTAATCCACTTCATTGGCGATTTCCGGGTACTTCAGATAGAACGCCCAAACATCGGCATAGGATACCGGCTGCTTGACCGCCGCCTTGACGCGCCGGATATAGGCGATCAACTCGGCGGGCTTCAGATCGCCGCGCAGCAGCACTTCGTTGCCGACGATGACGCGGTTGATGGAATCGGGATGGTCGTTGGCCAGCTTGATCAGCGAGGTCACTTCGGCTTCGTTGATGACCTTGCCCTTTTGCTCGACCTCGGATCCCAGCCAGGCGCCGAAAACCACCTTCAGGCCGTATTTGGCGGCCAGATCGGGCACCACTTCCATGCCTTCACGCGAGGTATAGGTGCGGATGCCCTGGGCCAGACCGACCAGGGAGCGCATATCCTCCTCGACCTGGGCGGGGCTGGGATAGACCTTGGTCAGCGGGCTCTGCCCACGGCGGAAAGGTGCGAACGAGACGCTGCTCATGGGCTTGTCCCACGACGGTTCGACCGGAACCGGCTGGTCGAACTGATGCCACAGGGCAAACGCCCCCAGACCGGCGATCAGGGCCGCCACAATCAGGGAAATAAATCGCATGAGCTTGCTTCCGATCACTGAAGATCCGCCTAAAACCGGGCGGAGCATGCCCAAGGGAAAAAGCGCCGTCAAGTCAGGCCGGGTCAGGATCGGTCAGGCGGCATAAAAACCTTATCTTTCCTATTGCCCACCCGCTGCATTAGGATCGCCGCCCTAACGATAAGGATGGCCCATGAGCGACGAATTGAAGTGCCCGAAATGCAGTTCCGAACATGTCTACCAAGACGGGAGCCTGTGGATTTGCCCGGAATGCGCCCATGAATGGAACCCCGACGCGGCAGGCGAAAGCGTTGACGACACCCAGGTGCGCGACGCCAACGGCAATGTTCTGACCGATGGCGATTCCGTCACCGTGATCAAGGACCTGAAGGTCAAGGGCTCGTCGCTGGTGGTCAAGGGCGGCACCAAGGTCAAGAACATCCGCCTGGTGGCCGATGCGGTCGATGGCCACGACATCGCCTGTAAGATCGATGGCATTGGCGCCATGAACCTGAAGTCGGAATTCGTCAAAAAGGCCTGAGCCTTTTCGGTAGACCGACCATAAAAAAAGAGCGGCAGTCCCTTTGCCGCTCTTTTTTCTTATCCGGCCTTACTTTGCCGGAGCAGGCGGCAGCGGACGCGGCTTACGGTCCGAGCCGATGGAAACGAAGGTAAAGACCCCCTGGGTGATCTTGACCTGATCGCCGCCCTGACGCCGACGCGCCCAGGCTTCGATGCGATAGGTCAGCGAGGTGCGGCCTTCGCGTTCGGTGACGCAATAACAGGACAGTTCGTCGCCCACATGCAAGGGCTGATGAAATTGCATGGCTTCGACGGCAACGGTGGCGACACGGCCACCGGCGCGCCAGCGGGCGGCCACGCTTCCGGCCAGGTCCATCTGGGACATCAGCCATCCGCCGAACACGTCGCCTTCGTAATTCAGATCGGCAGGCATGGCGATGGTGCGGATGGTCAAAAGACCTTCGGGTTCAAAATCACCCATAAAATCAATCCTTTCTTGTTTTTGGCTGTTGCAGCTTTGCACAACGGTTGGCCTATATGTTGTAGATGCAGCGCAAAAAATCCATCCCCGATGCGCTTGCCGCGCTGTTTGACGCTGATATAATGCCGCCCATGTCCGATGATCTCTTTCAACAAGCCGCCCCCAAGAACAGCGATTATTCCGCCAAGGACATCGAAGTTCTGGAAGGGTTGGAGCCTGTACGCCGCCGTCCCGGCATGTACATTGGCGGCACCGATGACAAGGCCCTGCACCATCTGGTGGCCGAAGTCCTGGATAACGCCATGGACGAGGCCGTTGCCGGTCACGCCAGTTGGATCGAACTGGAACTGAAGGCCGATGGTTCGGCCCTGATCCGCGACAATGGGCGCGGCATTCCGGTCGATCCCCACCCCAAATTTCCCGACAAGTCGGCGCTGGAAGTCATTCTGACCACGCTGCATTCGGGCGGCAAATTCGGCGGCGACGCCTATAAGGTCTCCGGCGGTTTGCACGGTGTCGGCATTTCCGTGGTCAATGCGCTGTCCGACAGCCTGATCATCGAGGTTGCCCGCGACCGTCAACTTTGGACCCAAAGCTTTTCGCGCGGCACCCCGCGCGGGCCGCTGACCCTGGTCGGCCCGGTGCAAAACCGGCGCGGCACCACGGTGGTGTTTCATCCCGATCCGGACATTTTCGGGGCACGGGCGCAACTGCGCCCCAGTACGCTGTACCGCATGGCCCGATCCAAGGCCTATCTTTATCGCGGCGTTGAAATCCGCTGGTCGTGTGATCCGATCCTGCTGCGCGAAGGCGACGCCACGCCGGAAAAGGAAGTACTGAAGTTCCCCAACGGGTTGCGCGATTTCCTGGATGGCGTGCTGGATGGCCGCGGCCTGCTGGGCGGGCAGCCGTTTGCCGGTCAGGCCAACTTCCCCGACGATATGGGCTATGTGGAATGGGCCGTCGCCTGGCCCGAGGACGAGGATGGGTTCAACAACTCGTACTGCAACACCATCCCGACGCCCGAAGGCGGCACCCATGAAATGGGGCTGCGCAACGCCCTGACCCGCGGCTTGCGCCAGTATGGCGAAATGGTCGCCAACCGCCGCGCCGGTCAGATCACCGCCGACGACGTGGTTGGCGGGGCCTGTCTGCTGCTGTCGGCCTTTATCCGCGAACCGCAGTTCCAGGGCCAAACCAAGGAAAAGCTGGCGTCGCCGGAAGCCACCCGCTTCGTCGAAAACGCCATCAAGGACCATTTTGACCATTGGCTGTCCGCCGATCCCAACGCCGCCAAGGCGGTGCTGGAGCGCATGGTGGAACGGGCCGAGGACCGGGCGCGTAAAAAGCAAGCCAAGGAACTGTCGCGCAAGACTGCCACCAAACGGCTGCGTCTGCCCGGCAAACTGACCGATTGTTCGCGCAGCATGGCGCTGGGCTCGGAACTGTTCCTGGTGGAAGGTGATTCGGCGGGCGGTTCGGCCAAACAGGGCCGGTCGCGTGAAACCCAGGCGGTGCTGCCGTTGCGCGGCAAGATCCTGAACGTTGCCTCGGCCACCGTCGATAAGATGCGCGCCAACCAGGAAATCCGCGATCTGATCGAAGCCTTGGGCTGCGGCATCCGCGAAAATTATGACGACGACAAACTGCGTTACGAAAAAGTCGTCATCATGACGGACGCCGACGTTGACGGCGCGCATATCGCATCGCTGTTGATGACCTTCTTCTATCAGGAAATGCCGGGGCTGATCGAAAACGGCCATCTCTATCTGGCCTGCCCGCCCTTGTACCGTATCAGCCATGGCCAGACCGTGATCTATGCCCGCGACGATGCCCATAAGGAAGAACTGATGGGCAGCACCTTCTCGGGGAAAAAGGTCGATATCAGCCGATTCAAGGGCTTGGGCGAAATGCCGCCCCAGCAATTGAAGGAAACCACCATGGATCCCAAGACCCGCACGCTGCTGCGGGTGGTGGTGCCCGTCGGCAAGACCGAGGAAGAGCACGAGGAGGCCAAGGAAACCAGCCGTCTGGTGGACAGCCTGATGGGCAAGCGCCCGGAACTGCGTTTCCAGTTCATCCAAGAACGGGCCAAGTTCGCCCGCGATTTGGACGTTTGACCGGCATGGCGGGTGACTTTCAGCGCACCCGCCACCGCCCTGGCCGCTGGGAACTGCGCCGGGGCGGCATCGAAGCCCCCTGCTACCACGAACATATCCATACCGCTTTTTCCATCGGCCATATTCTGGAAGGGCGCAGCACCTGCCATTTGGCCGGACAAAGCCACGCCATGACGCCGGGATCGGTGGTGTGGATCGACGCCGACATTCCTCATTGCTGCAACCCCGAGCCCGATAGCGGCTGGCGCTTTTGCATGCTGTATCTGGAACCGGCTTATCTGGAAGATCTGGGTTGGCGACCCAACGGATCGGGGGTTGCCCACGGCGCTTTTGGACACACCCCAGCCAGCCGGGCTTATGACCGGTTGGCGGGCATTGTGTTTTCCGATGCCCCCACCGCGACCTTGGCCGAAGACGAGGCCGTCTTGACCCTGCTGTCTGCCCTGCCCGCCGCAACCGCACAGCCGTCCCCGGCCGTCAAGCGTGGCGACCGGCTGCAAAAGGCCATCGATAGCCTGCGCGATGCCCCGGCGGAGCCCTGGGGATTGGATGATCTGGCGCAATTGGCCCGCATGAGCCCTTGGCAAACCCTGCGCGCCATCCGCCAACGCACCGGTTTGACACCCCATGCCCTGCAAACCAGCCTGCGCTTGGAACAGGCACGGCGCTGGCTGCTGCAAGGCATGCCCCTGGCCGAAGCGGCGGCGGCATCGGGCTTTGCCGATCAAAGCCATTTTACCCGGATGTTCAAGCGCCATACTGCACAAACTCCCGGTCATTACCGCCCAACCCGTCAGATCGGCTGATCCCGCTTTTCCGCAATATCGTTCAATACCACCCGAGTCGGGCGGCGGCATTCTCCCATCTTCTTGTCATCAAGACCGAGGAGAGGATGCAGGAATTTCTGATGATCGCCGCCGCCCATTTTCTGGCCACCTTAAGCCCCGGCCAGGATTTCGTCTTGCTGGTGCGCACCAGTCTGCGCCAGGGGCGGCGCATGGGTTTGATCTGCGCGGCAGGTATTGTCGCCGCCAACGCCCTTTGGATCGGGCTCATTCTGGCCGGGCTGGAAGGCTTGCGCGATATCGCCCCGCTGATGCTGGCGCTGCGGCTGGTGGGCGGCGCGTTTCTGCTCTGGCTGGGCTGGCGTTTTCTGCAATCCCGCCCACCTGCGCCCTCACCCAGCGACGCCGCCCAGATGTCAGACAATCGACCGGAAAAGGCCACATCCTTTTGGACCGGCCTGTTGTCAGGCTTGAGCAACCCGAAGAACGGCCTGTTTTACGCCAGCCTGTTTTCCTTTGGGTTGTCGGGGGAAACGGCTTTATCCATCCGCCTGCTGTATGGAGCATGGATGGTCGGGGTGGTGCTGGTTTGGGATGGCATCGTCGCCTTGAGTTTTGGCGATATCCGGGCACAGCGCTGGTTGGGGCGCTGGCAGCACCGCATCGAACAAGGGGCCGGTGCGGTGCTGTTGGCGATGGGAGCCGGTATTTTGCTGAAGTTCTAGAGCCGATTCCGATCAATCGGGATCGGCTATGGTTTTGTGTCAAACGGCCCGTTCCGGGCCCGCTCAAACGCCGCTCAGGCTTGTCGCGTTTTCGATCTGCTCCAACTTACCAAAAGCCGTAGTTGTCCATAGCCAACACGCCGTTATCCAGGCTGGCATGCAGGCGCTTGCCCTTGCCTTGCGGTCCAGCCCCCAAGGCGGCGAAGAACGGCAGAAGATGTTCGTCGCTAGGATGGTTGGCCTCGGCATGGGGGGCCAGGGCGCGGTAATTCAGCAAGGCGTCCAGATCGCCCCGGTCGGTGGCGTCGGCGAACCAGTCGGTAAAATCGGTCACCCAGGGCTGAACCTTACCCATCGGCGCGGTGAAATAAGCCCGCAGATTATGGGTCATGGCTCCACTGCCGATCACCAACACATCGTCTTGAGCCAACGGGCGCAACGCCTGACCCAAGGCGTAATGATCGGCGGGCGTGCCGTTGGGCAACACACTGAGCGGCACCACCGGAATATCAGCGTCGGGCCAGATCAGCGACATGACGGTCCACACCCCATGATCCAAACCACGGGCCGGATCAATCGGAGCCTGAAGCAGATCGGCAACCCGCTGGGCCAATGCCGGGGCGCCAGCCGCCGGATAACGCAACTGATAGAGAAAATCCGGGAAACCATAGAAATCATGGATGGTTTCCGGCTTGGCGGCACCGCCCACCACCGGCTGACGGGTGGTCCAATGGGCCGACAGCACCACCACCGCCGACGGCTTGCCCACCCGTGTGCCCAACCCTTTCAGAAACTCCCGGGCGGGAATGTCTTGGGCCACCATCATCGGCGATCCGTGGGAAAGGAACAGCCCCGTCAGCTTTTCTGCGCTCATGATCCTGATGCTCCGGCATTGTGTCTTGCCGCTACTGTCCGCCAAACAGGCCAGTGAAACAATCAGGACAATTGGAAATCACTGTTCCATTGAAGGAACATTCCTAAGCATCTTCCAGATCGGCATATTGGCGCAGCCGGGCCACATCTTCCACATAGACACAGCGGTTATGGGTTCGCACCCCATAATCGCGCAGGGTCAGAAAGGACCGCGACAGGCTTTCCGGCGTTACCCCCAGCCGGGCGGCCAGGACGTTCTTGTCGTAAGGCAGGCGCAAATCCACATGCTGGTCGTCGGGATTAAACAATTCTGCCAGATATCCGGCCAATCGCTGGGTGCCGGACGCGCGATAGGCGCGTTCCAACTCGATGGACTGATGTTCGACCCGTCCTGCCAAAGCCTGCACCAACGCCACCGCCAAGGCAGGATGATCGGTCATGGTATCGGTCAGCAGCCGCACCGGCAAATCCAACACCCTAAGATCGGTGATGGCTTCGGCGCTGGCGGGATAATGGCTTTGGCAAAAGGCCGCTTCGGCAAAGCTTTCGCCGGGGCCGACAATGCGGCGCACCG
>JASLCK010000027.1 GCA_030151865.1 Rhodospirillaceae bacterium
CGGCAAGGGCCAGCTCGCGATCAGCATGACCGACATGGCGGCGTTCAAGCTCGGCGAGAATGTCGGCGCTACGCCGGGCAAGGTCGTCTACCAGAACGAGCTGATCCAGCTCATCCAATACGCCCCGGCTACCGAAACGGTGCACCGCCGGCCGCTGCTCATCATGCCGCCCTGGATCAACAAGTTCTACATCCTCGATTTGCGGCCGGAGAACTCGTTCATCCGCTGGGCGGTCGGCCAGGGTCACACGGTGTTCGTGATCTCCTGGGTCAATCCCGATGAACGGCTTAGCGGCAAGGGCTTCGAGGATTACATGAAGGAAGGGCCGCTCGCCGCGCTCGACGCGATGGCGGCGGCGACCGGCGAGAAAAGCGCCAATGTCATCGGCTATTGCCTCGGCGGTACGCTGCTGTCGGCGACGCTCGCCTATATGACCGCGAAGCGCGACCGGCGCATCAAGAGCGCGACCTTTTTCGTGACCATGGTCGATTTCACCGAGGCCGGCGACCTCTCGGTCTTTATCGACGAGGAGCAACTCACCTCGCTTGAGGGACGCATGGCGAAAAAGGGCTACCTCGAAGCCCGCGACATGCACCAGACCTTCAACATGCTGCGCGCCAACGATCTGATCTGGTCGTTCGTGGTCAACAACTACCTGTTGGGCAAGGACCCCTTCCCCTTCGACCTGCTGTATTGGAACACCGATTCCACCCGTATGCCCGCCGCCATGCACAGCTTTTATCTGCGCAACATGTATCAGGACAATAAACTGGTGCAGCCGGGCGGCGTCACCTTGGCGGGCGAACCGATTGATCTGCGCAAGGTCAAGGTTCCCACCTATCTGATCTCGACCCGCGAAGACCATATCGCGCCTTGGAAGAGCACCTATGCCGCCACCCAGGTTTATGGCGGTCCGTGCAAGTTCGTCCTGTCGGCGTCGGGCCATATCGCAGGCGTCGTCAACCCGCCGGAAGCGGGCAAGTACTGCTATTGGACCAACACCAAGAAGCCCAAGGACCCGGAAACATGGCTGAAGGGCGCTGAACAGCATGAAGGCTCGTGGTGGCCGGATTGGCACAAATGGGCGACCAAATATGCCGGTCCGCTGGTGCCTGCCCGCGTCCCTGGCGAAGGCGACATCAAGCCGCTGGAAGATGCTCCCGGCTCCTACGTCAAGCTGCGCATTTCCTAAAAACCGCCGCCATCAGGCAAGAAATCAGGCCCGCCCCGACTTTCGGGGCGGGCCTATTCTTTTGGCGACAACGACTTAAAGGCGTTTTGGCAGACCAGTGCGCCCTTGTTTCAACCGGATATGACAAGTAAAGTCGTGCAAAGCGTCCGAGCAGAACGCACGGCGTGTAACGAGGCGAAGAACGGATGGCCAACGAACAGCAGAAAGGATCTGGCACGCCCGTACCCTTGCGGGAACGCTATCAGATCTTTCCGGGCTCGCCTCTGCCCGATCTCAACAGTCCGAGCGCCCAAGCTTTTCTGGCCGAGGACAAGCGCGATCCAAACCGTCAGGTCTTCGCCCTGATCGTGCGTCCAGGCTTTCCGGCCCGCACCAATGCCATGCGGCTGTTGAAAGGCGTGCAAAATCCCGGTCTGATGACTTTGTTGGAATGGGGCGTCACCGACTGGCCGCCCGCCAACCGCAAGGTTATGGCGGTGGTTTACGAACGCCCCACCGGCGGACGCATCACCAGTGCGATCACCCAGGACTTTCGCCGCATCGACGAATCCGACATTGTGCGCAAGGCCATCACGCCGCTCTCGACGGCTCTGAAGGAATTGCGTGGCCTGGGGCTGACCCACCGCGCCATTCGTCCGACCAATATGTTTTGGGCCTCTCCCGAAAAAGACCGCATCGTTCTGGGCGATTGCGCCACCTGCCCGCCCGCCATGGAACAGCCCGCCGTCATAGAAACGGTGGAATCCGCCATGGCGCACCCCGCCGGGCGGGGCCAGGGAACATCCGCCGACGATTATTACAGCTTTGGCGCATCGCTGATCATGCTGCTGACGGGGCGCCACCCTGCCCCCAATTGGGATGACGACCAGATCATCCGCAGCAAGATCATCCACGGCAGCTACGCCGTCCTGGTGGGCGAACAGCGCCTGCCGCTGGCCACCATCGAAGTATTGCGCGGCCTGCTGTGCGACGACCCGCAGGAGCGCTGGAGCAGCGATGCCCTGGAAATGTGGATGTCGGGCCGCCGTCTGACGCCGCTTTTGACCAAGAGCGAAAAGCGCGCCAGCCGCGGCTTCAACTTCAACGGCAAGGACTATTTCTCCGCCCGTGAACTGGGCATCGCCTTTTCTCGTAATTGGGACGCCGCCATTCAATCCGTGGTCGATGGGCGTCTGGAGTTATGGCTGCGCCGGTCGCTTGATCAGGCGGAAAAAGCGGGCGCGATCGCCAGCGTCATACAATGGGCCGTGGCCGCCGCCGCCGAGAAGAAACCGGCAGGCGATATCATGCTGACCAAGACCTGCATGATCTTGGACGGCATGGCCCCCATCCGCTACAAGGGCTTAGCAGTCATGCCCGACGGCATCGGCGCCCTGCTGGCCGTCACCATGGTCGAAGCGGGCGATGTGCGCATCATTGCCGAGTTGCTGATGCGCGAGGGCATCAAGGCCTGGCTGGAAACGCGCGCCGTCTACAATCCTGATAATTCCATGCTGGAAACCCGTTTTCGCGAGCAGAAGCTTTATCTGGATCGCGGCAGCATCGGGACGGGTGTGGAACGGGTGCTGTACGAACTCAATGATTCCATGCCCTGCATCAGCCCGCTGACCGTCAACGATTATGTGCTGGAAATCCGCGATCTGTTGCCCGCTCTGAATGCCAACGCCAAGGGCGGCGAGGCCAAGGGCTGGCCCATCGATCGGCATGTCGCCGCCTTTATCGGCGTGCGCGCCAATTTCGATATCGAACGCCAGATGTTCGATCTGTCCGAACCCAAGGCCGACAAATCGGCCCTGGCCATGCTGAACATGCTGGCCCTGATCCAATGGCGTGTCGGCCAAAGCGGTTTCCCCGCCCTGGGCACCTGGGTCGGCAGCCTGATGGGGCCAGTTATCGCGGGTTACAACAACCGCGAGAAGCGCCGCGACCTGGAAAAAGAAATCCCCCGCGTCGCTAAGGAAGGCAATCTGGTGGAACTGGCCCGCCTTTTGGACAATGCGGAAGAGCGGGTCAAAGATCAGCAGGGCTTTGACCAGGCCCGCGCCGATTGGTCCGACGCCCAAAAGGAATTGGACGACATCAAGAACGGCACCATCACCAATGACGAGGAAGTGACCCGCACCGCCCGGCAATTGGCGTCGCTGATTTCCATGACGCTGTGCTTTATCGTGGTGTCGCTGACCCTGTTGTCGAGGCTGCTCTAATGGCGAAGAAAAAGGCGAAGGCGGTCAGGCCAACCAGTAAGGGGCAGAAAAAAGGCGGGTCAAACCGGCTTTTAATTCTGCTGACGCTGATCGCCCTGGTGCCATTTTCCCTGCCCACCCTGGTGGTCTTGTTCGTCGGCCTGCTGCCAACCCTGGTAGCCGCCATCGTCGAACGCGGCAAGGAACGTTACGCCTGGATTTGCGTCGGCGGGCTGAATTTCGCGGGTCTATCCCCCTGGCTGTTCAAGCTGTGGTTTGGCCACCACACCCTGATTTATTCGATCGAACTGGTCACCGGTATCACCATGATGCTGGCCGCTTACGCCTGCGCCGGTCTGGGCTGGCTGCTTTATATGTCCACCCCTCCGGTGGTGATGGCCTTTATGAAAATGACCGGCCAGCGCCGCAGCACCAATCTGACAGCCAACCAAAAGAAGCTGGTGGAAACCTGGGGCGATGGTGTGATGAAGAAGCCGGAAAGCGAAGATGAATTGCTGAACCTGCTGTAACGCCAGACGCCATTCCGGCTCAACAAAAAGCGCCGCCTCTTTCGGGGCGGCGCTTTTTGTTTGTGTCCCCGGCTGACCGACGGAGCGATCAGCCGGGTTTCCTAAAAGGCTTAAGAACGGCTCCACCAACCCCGACGCGTCGGGGCAGAAGGCTCGGTTGACACCGGCTCCACGGCCGCCGGAGCGTCCGCCACAGGGGTCTCAGCCACGGGGGTCTCAGCCACGGGAGACGAAGCCTCCACGACCGGGGCCTCAGCCACGACGTCCACCGCCGGGGCATCCTCAGCCTTGACGACCTTCTTGCGCGGCGCACGGGTGCGCTTGGGCTTCGGGGCCTCTTCGGCAGTCTCGCCACCCTCGACCGGAGCGACGTCGGAAGCAGGTTCCTCGGCAACGGCCTTCTTGGCGCGACTCTTGGCCGGAGCCTTCTTTTCCTTCGGTTCGGCCTTCTTGCGCGGCGCACGGGTGCGCTTGGGCTTGGCGGCGTCTTCGGTAACAGCAGCCTGTTCCGCAACCGAACCAGCGTCAGCTTCCGGCACGGCCAGTTGCGCCTGGGCTTCTTCCGCCGCGACGATTTCGGCCTTTTCCTTCAGCAAAGCTTCGGCCTGGTTGTCCAGATCGGCACGCGTGGAATGCACGGTATCGATCAGGGCATCCACGGCCTCGCCGATCGCATCGATGATGACATCGACCGATTCTTCATCGGCAGGGGACAGAATTTCGCCGTCCTCGCCCACTTCACCGATCGGCACCAATTCACCCGCGGCATTGCGGTTGCGACGGCGACCGCCGCGCTTGCCACGACGACGACGGCGCGGCTGGGCATCGCCATCGGCCAAATCGACCGAATCGCCCTCTTCACCAGCATCATCGCCCTCGGCTTCGGCGTCAGCGGACGCTTCCGCGACATCTTCGGCATCGACGCCGTTTTCTTCGCCTTCACCGTTTTCGTCCGTGCCGTTAAAGTCGTCACGACGACCCCGACGACGGCGGCGGCGGCGGCGGCGGCGGCCCTCGCCGTTTTCCTCGCCATTATTATTGACCGAAGCCTCTTCGGACTTGGCTGGAGTTTCCTCCACCTCCTCTTCCACCACTTCGTCTTCGATTTCGTCTTCAATCACCAGATCGGCATTGATCGGTTTGGCAACCTGCGGCAGTTCGATCGGGTTTTCCGCCTTGACGCGGTCAATGCGGTACGCGGGCGGGATCAAGGTTTCATCGCCCGCCAGCAACACGTGGAAGCCGTAAGTCGCCTCGATCTCGGCCAGAGCGCTACGCTTCTGGTTCAGGATATAAAGGGCGATGGACGGATGCACGGTGACCGTGATTTCGCTGGAACGACGGCGCAGGCCTTCTTCCTCGATCACGCGCAGAATATGCACCGACGCCGATTCCACCGAACGGACCATGCCGGTGCCGCCGCAATGGGGGCACGGCTGGAAGCTGGTTTCCATCAGGCTGGGACGCAGACGCTGACGTGACAGTTCCATCAGGCCGAACGGGCTGATCTTGCCCAACTGAATGCGGGCGCGGTCAAAACGCATCGCTTCCTTCAGGCGGCGTTCCACCTGATGGTTGTTGCGGGTTTCTTCCATGTCGATGAAGTCGATGACGATCAGACCGGCCAGATCGCGCAGACGCAACTGGCGGGCCACTTCGTCGGAGGCTTCCAGGTTGGTCTTCAGCGCCGTCTCTTCAATATGGCGTTCCTTGGTCGAACGGCCTGAATTGACGTCGATGGCGACCAGCGCTTCAGTCTGGTTGATCACCAGATAGCCGCCCGAACGCAACTGCACCACCGGGCTGTGCATGGCGTCCAACTGGGCTTCCACCTGGAACTTGTGCAGCAGCGGCACCGTTTCGCGGAACAACTGGACCCGGCGGGCATGGCTGGGGGTCAGCATGCGCATGAAGTCCTTGGCCAGACGGTAGCCCTCTTCGCCGTCCACCAGGATTTCGTCGATATCGCGCGAGTAAAGATCGCGGATCGAGCGCTTGATCAGATTGGCTTCTTCATAGACCAGCGCAGGCGCGGTCGAGTTCAGGGTCAGCGAGCGCACGCTGTCCCACAGGCGCAGAAGATATTCGTAATCGCGCTTGATTTCCGGCTTGGTGCGTTCCGACCCAGCGGTACGCACAATCACCGCCATGCCGTCCGGAATCTCCAGCTCGTTGGCAATAGTCTTCAGACGCTTGCGGTCGGCGGCATTGGTGATCTTGCGCGACACCCCGCCGCCACGGGCGGTGTTGGGCATCAAGACGCAATAACGGCCTGCCAGGGACAGATAAGTGGTCAGAGCCGCGCCCTTGTTGCCGCGCTCTTCCTTGACCACCTGCACCAGCACGATCTGGCGGCGCTTGATGACTTCCTGGATCTTGTAATTGCGCAGCGACTTGCGGCGGCGTTCGGTCACCGCTTCGTCGGCATCCTCGCCGCCCACATGTTCGACTTGATGATGGTTTTCAGCGTCATGATGCGCGACGTCCTGGTGATCGCCCTCATCGGACACCGCAACGACGGTGGCTTCGCCTTCGATGATCGGAGAACCGTCGGCGGCGATTTCCACCGGGGCGGCATTGGCAGCGACGTCGCCGTCATGGTCTTCCAATGCGGCGGGCTTGGCTTCCACCGCGTCATCGGCATCGCCGAAATCAGCGGAAGCGGCGGCCGAACTCTGGCGCATCAGATCGCGCTGTTCAGCCAGCAAAGCCTGACGGTCGGCGACCGGAATTTGATAATAATCGGGGTGGATTTCGCTGAAGGCCAGGAAGCCGTGACGGTTCCCGCCGTAATCGACGAACGCTGCCTGGAGCGAAGGCTCCACACGCACGATTTTCGCCAGATAGATGTTACCCTTCAGCTGCTTTTTAGTGGACGTTTCAACGTCGAATTCTTCAAGACGCGTCCCATTCACCACGACGACGCGCGTTTCTTCCGCGTGCGTCGCGTCGATCAACATACGTTTGGTCATTAAACCCAAAGCTCCAAGGCGCTGACGCGGGCGCTAACGGCGCCGTCACGCAGCAATGTGGTCCGACGAAGCTGGTTGCGCCCGCGGTCTCCTGGATCAGCGTCTTGGTCGTATAAAGGACAAAGTGCATAAGGAGGGAACCCTGGCGGGCTGCACGCCCGGCTACGAAATTCTTGTTCACAAACGATGCCGCCCAGCAGATCGTCCTGGCGTCTCGAGAGCCGGCGCTTCCTTCCAAATCATGGGGAGCAGCAACCAGACCCCGGCCCGGACACCCCGCGCCCGACTTGCCATGCGACACGCATGCAGTCTCCGGCGCAAGGCCACTTTACGGCCATCACGCCGTTACTCTACCCGTAGCACGACTCTGGGGCAATGATCTTCTTTACCCGCCTTGCTTGCTGCAATTATAGGCAAAACCCCAAGGGTCTTTGCGAAACAGGACAGATTCCCACGCATGGCTGTTAAAACCATAAGAAAGTCAGTGGCGGTCGCGTTCGGCCTTTGCTATTGAAGGGGCCATGTTGCGGCGATTGCTCGGTCCGGTTTTCGGTTGGATGATCTTGCTGCTGACTGGGCTCGCCCTGTCGGCGGCCTCGGTCGCCTTTGCCGGTCCGCGTCCAGCCATCACCGCTGTTCGCGTCGCGTCGCACGACGGCATTACCCGCTTTGTGATGGACCTGTCCGAGCCGGTGGCCTTTACCGTTTCCAACGGCCAGAACAATCAAATCTTTGTCGATCTGCCCGATCTGGACTGGCAAAGCGATTCCAAGGGATTGAAGCGCGGTGTCGGCGTGCTGCGCACCTTCCGCTATGGCCCCGCCCAACCGGGCGCGGCGCGCTTGGTTTTGGAAACCGACAGCCCGGCCACCGTGCAGAAGTCGTTCCTGATCCCGCCCAGCAGCGCCCCCAATTACCGCCTTGTGATCGATCTGGTGTCCGGCGCGCCGATGCCGCCGCCCTTATCGCCCCCCTCCTCCCCGGCCATGGCGCAAGGTGGAAACGGCGGCAACCCGATTCTGTCGTCCGGCGGCAATGCGGGCCCCGCCCCCAGTCTGGTAATCGAAGCCCCGCAGGCGCAATCCCAATCCGTCAAGACGGCGGCCGCCCAGCCCGCGCCGCCGCCCGCCCAACCGTCCACTACGCCTGCGGCCAAGCCGCAACCGGCTTCGGTGGTCATTCCGGCCGCACCCATCGGCAATGCCGGTGCGGGCGATGACGATGGCGACGCCCTGCCGTTGGCGCGCAAGCAAAGCCATGCGGGCAAGCCTATCATCGTGATCGACCCCGGTCATGGCGGCGTCGATCCGGGGGCCATCAGCCTGACCGGCGCTTACGAGAAGAATATCGTGCTGGCCCTGGCCCGCGAGGTGAAGGCGCAGTTGGACAAAAGCGGCAAGGTCAAAGCCGTTTTGACCCGCGACCGCGACTTCTTTATTCCCTTGCGCGAACGGGTGTCGATCGCCCGCGCCCAGCATGCCGACCTGTTTATGTCGCTGCATGCCGACACCGTGGCCAACCCTGATATTCGCGGCCTGTCGGTCTATACCCTGTCGCAGCATTCCTCGGACGCCGAAGCCCAGCAACTGGCCGACAAGGAAAATAAGGCCGACATCGTGGCGGGCATCGATCTGTCCAATGAATCGCCCGAAGTCACCAACATCCTGATCGATCTGGTGCAGCGCGAATCCATGAACCTGTCGGCCGTATTTGCCACCGACATCATTCGGGAGGTGCAAAGCACCACCCACAACGTTCTGGAAGTCAACACCCACCGCTTTGCGGGCTTCGCCGTGCTGAAAGCGCCCGACGTGCCCAGCGTGCTGGTGGAAACCGGCTATCTGTCCAATAAGGAAGACGAGCAGATGTTGCGTCGTCCCGATTACCGGACCAAATTAGCCACCACCCTGGCCCATGCCATCGAACGCTATTTCAGCAAGATGCAAAAGGCCCGGCATTCGTGATCATGCGGGCGGTTTATCGCGCCCGTTGATCTTTCCGTCTTACAAGGATCGTTTCAGGCATGCGCGGCTTGTTCAAGCTCATCACCCTGCTGTTCAGCACCGCGTTCCTGCTGGCAATTGTCGGAGGGGCGGCGGTTTTAGGGGTGTTCTGGCATTATGGCAAGGACCTGCCCGATTACCACCAGCTTGCCCATTACGAACCACCGGTGACCACCCGCGTTTATGCGGGAGACGGACGTCTGGTGACCGAATATGCGGTGGAAAAGCGCAGCTTTGTGCCGATCAACGCCATGCCGCGCCGCGTCATCAGCGCCTTCCTGGCGGCGGAAGACAAGAATTTCTACAGCCATTCGGGCATTGATCCGACCGGTGTGGCGCGCGCCATCGTCATCAACATCAAAAATCGCGGCTTGGGCAGCGACCGCCGCCCCATGGGCGCTTCGACCATCACCCAGCAGGTGGCGAAGAACATGCTGCTGACCAACGAGCCGTCGCTTCAGCGCAAGATCAAGGAAGCCATCCTGGCCTTCCGCATCGAAAAGACCTTTCCCAAGGATCACATCCTTGAGCTTTATCTGAACGAAATCTATTTGGGCCAAGGGGCTTATGGCGTCGGTGCGGCGGCCTTGAATTATTTCGACAAAAGCCTGGACGAACTCAGCATTGCCGAAGCCGCCTATCTGGGCGCGCTGCCCAAGGCCCCCAACAATTACAATCCGCAGCGTTATCTGCAAGCCGCCAAGGACCGCCGCGACTGGGTGATCGGGCGCATGGCCGAAGACGGCTACATCACCGCCGCCGAAGCCGCCGCCGCCCAGGCCGAGCCGCTGGTGACCCGTCCGCGCAGCGAGGCCGTTCTAGTCAATGGCGGCGAATATTTTGCCGAGGATATCCGGCGCGAAATCGCCGACGATTACGGCGAACAGGCCCTTTACAAGGGGGGGCTGTCGGTGCGCTCCACCATCGATCCGGCCTTGCAGGATGTTGCCACCCGTTCGCTGCGCACCGGCCTGATTGCCTATGACCGCCGCCATGGCTGGCGCGGTCCGCTGGCGCATATGGACGTTTCTGCCACCTGGATGAAGCAGTTGAACGCCCTGCCGCCCATGCCAATCCTCGACAATTGGAAGCGGGCCGTGGTGTTAACCCTGACCAACGATGCCGCCGAAATCGGTCTGCCCGATGGCCGCAAGGGCCATATTCCCATGGCCGAACTGCGTTGGGCCCGTCCGTCGCTGAAAGATGCCCTGGTAGGCGCGGTGCCGCGCCGCCCCGCCGATGTGCTGAATGTCGGCGATGTCATCGCGGTCGAACAGGTGGCCCATGCCGTCGATGGCGGCAAGGAACAATACGGGCCGGAAACCTTTACCCTGCGTCAGATTCCCAAGGTAGAAGGCGCCTTGGTGGCGATCGACCCGCATACGGGCCGCGTTCTGGCCATGCAGGGCGGTTTTTCCTATGCCCGCAGCCAGTTCAACCGCGCCACCCAGGCGGTACGCCAGCCCGGTTCATCGTTCAAGCCGTTCGTCTATCTGACGGCGCTTGATAACGGCTATACGCCGTCGTCCCTGGTGCTGGATGCCCCGATCGAGCTGGACCAAGGCCCCGGTTTGCCGAAATGGAAGCCGAAGAACTATCACGGCGGCTTCCTGGGGCCGACCACCTTGCGCGTCGGCATCGAAAAGTCGCGCAACCTGATGACCGTCCGTCTGGCCGCCGCACTGGGCATGGAAAAGATCGCCAACACCGCCGAAAAATTCGGCGTGGTGGAAAAGCTGCCGCGCGAACTGTCGATGGCCTTGGGCTCGGGCGAGACCTCGCCCCTGCGCATGGCGGCGGGCTATGCCCAGATCGTCAATGGCGGCAAGAAGGTCACACCAACCCTGATCGACCGTATTCAGGACCGTAACGGCAAGACCATCTATCGCCATGACGACCGCAAATGCGACGCCTGCGAAGCCACCTTCTACACCAACCAGGACATGCCCGAGGTACCCGACACCCGCGAGCAACTGACCGACCCGATCTCGGCTTATCAGATGGTGCATATTCTGGAAGGCGTGGTGGAACGGGGCACCGGCCGCGTGGTTTCCAGTGTCGGCAAGCCGCTGGCAGGCAAGACCGGTACGTCCAATGATTCCAAGGACAACTGGTTCGTCGGGTTCTCGCCCGATCTGGCGGTCGCGGTATTTGTCGGCTTTGACGAACCGTCCACCCTGGGCGATCACGAAACCGGCTCGTCTACCGCTGCGCCGATCTTCCGTGATTTCATGATGGAAGCGCTGAAGGACAAACCCGCCACGCCGTTCCGCGTGCCGCCGGGGGTGCGTTTGGTGCGCGTCAATGCCGCCAACGGCAAGCCCACCCTGTCGGGCGACAAGGGTGCGATCTATGAAGCCTTCAAACCCGATACCGTGCCCACCGGGGCCGAGGATCAGGTGCTGGATGATGGCCAGAACCTGATGGGCCTGGGCTTTGGCGCGGTCGGCAATCTGGGCGGCATGGGCACCGCCGAAGACCAGCCCGCCGGTCTGATGACGGCCCAGCCGGGCGTTACCGTCGATCCCACGGCCATTCCGTCCGATCAACCCATGGACAATGCGCCTGCCGCCCCGACGGCTCCGCCCGCCCCGTTCGTGCAGCCGGGCTTTGCCCCCGTCGCCCCCCTGCCCCAACAGCAGCGGACGACCACGCCCAGCACACCACCGCCCGCCCCTGCGGGCAACGCCCCCCAAGCGGGCGGTCTCTACTGACAAAAACCCCCGGCGCGATTTTCGCTCCGGGGGTTTTTCTTTCTCTGAAACCGCGCTTCAAACAAAAAGCCCTGGGGCTTGCTCGGCACCAGGGCTTTGAAACAAAGGCTTGCTTGGGTTACAGGCTGCGGCTGAACTCTTCCAGCCAATCCAGGCGCTGACGCAACAAACCGATATCATGATCCAGCCACCCCTTCAGGGCGTCGGCTTCCGTCTGGCTAGCCTCGCGCAGGTCTTCCAGACGGGCCAATTCGGACTCGGTCGCGTCGAGCAGCATGTCAAGCTGAGCCGCCCGTTCCGACGCCTGCAACAGATGCAGGAAGCGGAACTTCAGCGCCACCACCAGCTTGGTCAGATCCGAAGACGGACGCAGGCGGGCGGTCAGCAGGGTCTTCAGCTCCCGCTGGCCGGATTCGGTGATGGTCAGAACGGCGTCGTCTTCCATCCCCTTGCCATCGGTGGCCTGAACCAGCCCCTCATAGCGCAGCAGTTCAATGGACAGGCCCATCAGATCCAACGACGGGCCCATGACGCGGCCGCAAAAATGGCGCACCGAGCTGGCCAGTTCGCTGTAACGCATGGAACTGGAGGCAATGGTGCCCAGCGCGCACAGGCGCACGGCTTCTTTCGGGGTCAAGGTATTGTCGGCGAACATGGCGTCAACATCCAAACTGAGTTACCCGACCAATATAAGTCGAGAATCATTCTCAGTCCAGTGGCGCAAAAGATGAAGCCCGTCTGATTTTCTCAGACGGGCTTCAAACGCGATGTTCAGGCAGCGGCCTTTTGGATGCCCAGACGCGACCAGACATCCGCCAGGGCGGCGATCAGGCGGTCCATCATGGCATCGTCATGCAGCGGCGTCGGGGTAATGCGCAAGCGCTCGGTCCCGCGCGGCACGGTCGGATAGTTGATCGGCTGCACATAGACGCCATGCTCGGCCAGCAGCATGTCGGAGATCAGCTTGCAGTGGACCGGGTCGCCGACCAGGATCGGCACGATGTGGCTCACCGAGCCCATCACCGGCAGGCCGGCGGCGGTCATCCGCGCCTTGAGGGCGGCGGCGCGCTCCTGGTGGCTCCGGCGGACTTCGTCGTGGGCCTTCAGCCACCGGATGCTGA